>CAZYQR010000013.1:0-2256 GCA_964649755.1 uncultured Maribacter sp.
GAAACCTAGCTCCTCCATCTACTTCTTCCAATTTTGAGGTAATGCTGTCTTGAAGATCCTGAATGTATTGGTAGAATTTATCTTTCATCTCTTAATATAGTAATTCGGTTTGTTTATAAAATTCATGTTCAACAAGATGGACTCCAATACCGCTAATATGCAGTAATATACAAATCCCATACAAAGTGCCGTATGAGGAAAATCATAAAACAAACCTCCAGTTATTATCAATGTATCATTACCAAATTCATTGAGATACTCTTCAGTCAACCCTAATTCTGGAATTAATTCAGCATTAAACGCAATTATGAAAACCAAACCAAAATATGCTGATAAGGCTATTGCTGATCTAAGAGCACTCCTCTTCTTAATGGCAATACTAGCGTCCGAAAAAGCAAAACGAATTCTATTGAGTATAAATATGAAATAGGTAATTAGTACGATATTATTTGGTAAAATTTTGTTGAAGAAATAAAGAAACAAACCGTAAAATGGCACTAGCAAGAATATGGTAATTCGTTTCGGCATTATTGCAAATAATAGCCCTGATTGAACCATGATAACTTCTAAGCTTATTAAATTTACCAAGGAATAAATGTGACTAACATCAGCATTTGAAGGGGAAGACCAAAGCGAGTAAAATTGATATGCTATTAAGAGATTCATAAGAATTTCCGCATACTCGAAGGGCTTATCATATTTTTCTAAAATGTTCATTGCTTAATGCACCTTTCGTATAGTTCCATATCCAGTGCATTTTCCCCTAGTGGTGTATGTTCTTTCAATAAGGTTTGTTGCCAAGTATAACCACATTTTTCAGCCACTTTTATGCTGCCTGGGTTCGTTTTATGTACGATGATTTGCAAGGTTTTAAGTCCTAATGTATCAAAAGCGTAATCTGATAGTACTTCGACTGAATTCGTAATAAAGCCCATGCCCTCAAATTGATATGCGATACAGTAGGCCAACTCAGCCTGTTTTTTATCCCAATCAAGTTCTTTAATATAAACAAGACCAATAATTGTTCGGTTCTTCTTTTCTTTTAGTTTGAAAAGAAATTCTTCCTTGGCATTGAGCTCTTTCACCTTCTTGGCAACAAAAATCCGTGATAAATCAGGGGTGAGGTTCTGCTCTAAGGTCTTCGGAAAAAAACGTTTTAAGCGTTCGGCATTTGAGATTATGAAATCACAAAGCTTCCAAGCATCTTTCTCGGCAATGGGTTCTATATAATAGTTTTCAAAATCCCAATGCATAAAACCGAATGGTATTTTTTATTAATTACAGGCTCTTATACTCCTTTACGGCATCTATAAACGCTTTCGCATTTTCCAAAGGAATGTTTGGTAAAATTCCGTGACCTAAGTTAACCACATATTTATCCTTCCCAAATTCATTGATCATTTGGGTCACCATTTTTTTAATATCTGCCGGTGGTGAAAGCAAACGAGCTGGGTCAAAGTTGCCTTGTAAGGTAATATTGCCTCCTGTTAAATAACGTGCGTTTCGTGCCGAACATGTCCAGTCAACTCCTAGAGCAGCGGCACCTGATTTTGCCATGTCACCCAAGGCGAACCAGCATCCTTTGCCAAATACAATTACAGGAGCTTCATCTTTTAAGGCGTCGATAATCTGCTGAATGTATTTCCAGGAAAACTCTTGATAATCAGTTGGGGAAAGCATTCCGCCCCAGGAATCAAAAACCTGTACAGCGTTAACACCTGCTTTTACTTTCGCCTTTAAATAGGCAATTGTGGTATCTGTTATCTTTTGTAATAATTGATGGGCGGCAATAGGTTGCGTAAAACAAAATTCCTTCGCTTTGTCAAAAGTTTTACTTCCTTGACCTTGTACGCAATAACATAAAATTGTCCATGGGGAACCTGCAAAACCAATCAATGGAATTTCGTCGTTCAACTTCTCCTTGGTCATTTTAATGGCTTGCATCACATAATCCAACGCAACATCAACATCAGGAACAATTACGTTATCGACAGCTTCCTGTGTTTGTATGGGATTTGGCAAGTAAGGTCCAAAATTAGGTTTCATCTGTACCTCTATGTTCATTGCTTGGGGTATAACCAGGATATCACTGAACAAAATGGCAGCGTCCATACCATATCTACGAATTGGCTGTACGGTTATTTCGGAGGCAAGCTCGGGCGTTTGACAGCGAGTGAAGAAATCGTATTTCTTTCGAATTTCCATAAACTCTGGGAGGTATCTTCCTGCCTGTCGCATCATCCAAACAGGTGGTCT
>CAZYQR010000013.1:2356-21022 GCA_964649755.1 uncultured Maribacter sp.
GCGAGTTTCTTGGCGTTCTTATCAAAATGCTTCACTTTGCCAATACGTTTTTCAATCAATCGTTTGGTTCGGCGCCCTACACAATAAATGTTCTTGAATTGAAGTTCATCTGCACTAACATTGGTCAAAAGGGCCTCAACAGCATTTTTACTTGTAATGACAACGTTCTGCATTTCAGTCTTCAGAACTTTTATTGGAATCCGAGTCGGACTGGTTTTGATAAAATCTTCTGATGCTACTTGAATACCATCCTGAAACTTTAGTCTTTGGTCTTGTGTCAATTTTTTAGTGGAAAATACATCGGCGCTTTGACTTGCATATTGTATTTCACCCATTAGGCGTTTACCACCACGGCTTAAAATACTATTGGCACAATCGCGCCCAATAGTTGAATGCTCTCCAAGGAGAGCAGTAAATTCAGCTTCCAATTTTTTGGTGCCATCAAGAGATAATAGCACCCCTTTTAAGTTCACCTCTTCTTTATTGTTGATATAGGCCAAAGCACCTATCGGCGCAGTACAACCTCCCTCCAAAAGGCGTAGAAATTCTCGTTCTAGTGTTGTGCAAATTTCAGTGGCTTCATGATTAAGTTCAGCGCACGCTTCGCGAACAAAAGCATCATTTTCCATAGCCGCGATCATTATAGCTCCTTGTGCAGGTGCTGGCACCATCCATGTGAGACCAATTGTGTTTTCATGTTCAAGGCCTATGCGATCTAATCCGGCGGCGGCAAAAATTGCACCGTTCCAATTGTTGTCCTTTAACTTTTGCATGCGACTATTCACATTCCCGCGCAGATCTACAATGGTATGGGTAGGATATCTATTCAGCCATTGAGCTTTTCTACGAAGACTTCCCGTGGCGATTATGGCATCCCTGCTAGCTAAAAACTCCTCATTGTCTTTAAAAGCTAGAATATCCAAATAATTGGCGCGTTCTAAAACCGCTGCTTGTACTATTCCCTGTGGTAAGGCCGTAGGCACATCTTTCATGGAATGAACGGCAATATCTATATCGCCATTGAGCATGGCCACATCCAAAGTTTTAGTGAATATTCCAGTGATTCCTAATTCGTAAAGGGGTTTGTCTAATACCAAATCGCCCGTTGATTTTACGGGTACTAGGGCAGTCTCATATCCCAAAGCTTGAAGTTTGTCCTTAACAGTATTTGCCTGCCATAACGCTAATTCGCTATCGCGGGTACCTATTCTTATAATCTTGCTCATTGGGAATTTATTTCTAGCTTAAAAACCTTTTGAATGAGCTCAAGACTGTTGTCGGCATCAGTATTGGCTTCTTTTAGATGGTTGGCGAATTGTTTAGTAATTTTTTGAATAATGCGGTCCGAAATAACATCAGCCTGTTCGGTATTGAAATCGGATAGTTTTTTAGAATGATAATCCAACTCCTCTTCTTTCATGGTATTCAATTTCTTTTTCAAAGCCTTAATCACTGGAGCAAATTTCCGGGTTTCCAACCATTGTGCAAATTCGCTCTTTATTTCCTCGATAATACCTTCTGCCTGTGGAATAAATTGTTTTCTGCGTTCCAATGTCTCATCTGTCATTTGTGATAGATGGTCTAAATGGATTACCATTACATTGTCTAATTCAGAAACATTATCTGCTACATTCTTTGGTATGGACAAATCCAAAATCAACAGCGGTTTTTTAGGATAAATCAACTCTTTGGAGATTGTGGGTAAATTTGCCCCAGTGGCAACAACCAAAACATCGGAATTTCTGATTTCGGTTTGTAAATCGCCATAATCCTTAACCAAAAGGTTGAATTTGCCTGCTATTTTCTCTGCCTTGGTCTTTGTTCGGTTTATTAGCGTTATATGCGGGTTATTCGTCTGTTTTATGAGGTTTTCACAGGTATTTCGACCAATTTTTCCAGTCCCAAAAAGTAAAATATTTTTATTTGAAACATCTTCAACATTTTTTAAGATGTATTGGACCGAAGCAAATGCCACCGAGGTAGTACCAGATGAAATTTCAGTTTCGTTTTTAATGCGTTTGCTCGCTTGAATAACAGAATTGGTAAGGCGTTCTATGAATGGATTGGCGATATCATGCTTTTTAGACCTATTGAAACTTTGTTTTAATTGACTGATGATCTCAAAATCGCCTAATATTTGACTATCCAAACCGGTGCCAACACGAAACAAGTGCGAAATAGCATCGTTGTTCTTATAAATATAAGCCACTTCCTGAAATTCTTCAATTGTGCCTTGGGTATTGTCACAAAGTAACTTTATCAATTGGAATGGATGTTGTGCAAAACCGTGTAATTCCGTACGGTTACAGGTGGAGGTAACCAATAGTCCGTCTAAGTCCTGGGCCTTGGCTTGCACCAAAATATTTTCCATTGCCGCATCATCTAGACTGAAGTTGCCTCGAATAACCGCATCGGCTTTTTTGTAATTAAGACCAATGGTATAGAAAGAATTATGTTTGGAAATGTTGTAGGCTTTCATAAATCTGATCGAACGTGCACAAAAATATAAGCATCAATTGAATAAATATAACGCTAGAGGAACAATTAGTATCGAAATCCGTGATTTTGAACCTATTTCATTGTAAATTGCCGTTAATCCATGATTTATTTAGGATTTTAAAGGTTTTAAAAATTCATTATTTAGAATATATCTAAATAATATTCAAATTATTGTTTCCATTGGAAAAAGAAAATGTCGCTCAAGGGTCCTATACGGAAGTGTTGATAGAAGACGGGTTTTATGTGCTAAAAATACAGAATGATACTCATGGAAAACAAACGGTTACCCGGGAAATTGATAGCACCTTCATTCAATTTCATTTCTGCTTAAAAGGCCATGCCAAATTCATATTCAATGAAGGTAGATACGCCCTTGATGTTTCTGAGGAGAATTCCTTGCTTTTATACAATACCCAAATAGATTTACCTATGAATATGGAAATGGCCCCCAATTCCTGGTTGGTATCCATTGTAATGACCATTCGTAAGTTTCATTCCTTATTTTCAAAAGAGGCTGATTACATTCCCTTTCTAAGCGCAGATAACAAAGAGAAAAAATATTATGCCCAGGAAGGTGTTTCTCCTGCAATAGCTGTGGTTTTAAGTCAGATTATGAACTATAACCTACATCCTTCCATTAAGGAATTGTACATAAGGGGAAAGGTATATGAACTTATTTCACTTTATTTTAATAAAAGTACGGATGCTGATTTGGAGCAATGCCCTTTTTTGGTCGATGAGGATAATGTAAAACGAATTCGTCAAGCCAAGGAAATAATGATTTCCCATATGGCTGAGCCACCTTCTTTGCCTAATTTGGCAAAAGAAGTTGGGCTAAGTTTAAAGAAACTAAAAGAAGGCTTTAAACAGATATACGGCGACTCTGTTTACAGTTTTTTATTTGATTATAAGATGGAACATGCCCGAAGATTATTAGCAACTGGCCAAAATAATGTGAATGAGGTAGGGTTGAAAATAGGGTATAGCACTTCGAGTCATTTTATTGCCGCTTTCAAGAAGAAATATGGGACCACACCTAAAAAATATGTGATGTCTTTGTCCAATGTCTGACACATTTCTTTTTATGTGTTTGATTTTAATGCGATATAGCTAAAAAGACCAGTTGGTCGGTGCCTTATGCTCGGCGTTATTCTATATAATTTAAAGTAGAGGGATGGAAAACGCCAAAAGATCGAGCAAATACTTAAATCGGGTAATTTCTTGGGTTAATTCATAATTAAACAGACTGATTGGTCTGTTTAGAAGGAGAAATTGAGGGGTCAATTTATCCGAGCTACCATTATCCCTGTGTTCTTTTTAACCTTTTTGAGATAATCAACCAGCGGGAGTTCAGAAATTTTAACCTCACCTGATGAAGAAGCATGTAACAGATGAATTCGACCATCTTTTTCTCGAGAAGCTATTCCTGTGTGGGTGATATCCAAGCCATTTATTGATGTGGTCAATGCAATAATATCCCCTGATCTGATCAAATGTTCACTGGCTTCAATCTTATCTTGTGGCAAAATGCAAATGGACTGGTTATTCAAATAATTTTCAGAAGCCTGAATCTTTTCATAATTCGCATCTTCCTTTAAGAAAGGGTACAATTCTCGGTGCGAACTCATAAAATTGATTTCCTTGGTTATTTCCTTACCTCCAATCTCAGAAGTAATATCTTTTAACAATCCTTTCTTTTCATTATTGGCGATCCATTCCGAAAAATAATGTAGGCGAGAGGCGTATCCATCGAGCTTTCCATTTTTATACCGAATGGTTTCCAAATCCTTGGTAAAGGAGTTAAAGTCTGATTCCCCTTCCTTTAAAAGCAGACTAAAGGCCAAAACATTTTCAACATAAGTGGTGCAATCCAGACCATGAAGATTTACAACTAGGGTTTCAATTTCGCCAATTTCCAAGGTCTTGGCAACATAAGGTGTACCTAAAAATGATTTTCCGACAGCAACTATGGTTTTCCCCAGATCCTTTTCCAGCAAACCATCCACTTCAATGATTTTATCCTCAAAGGCTTGTTTGTCCCCAGCTGAACATGTGATTTGTTGGGAATAGCCCATTTCCAGTAGACCGAAAAACAAAATAAAAAGAGAATAGAACCTCATGGAATGTATTTTAACATCAAATTTAATCATTAAAGGGAATAGATAGTCGACATTCAAAACTCAATATTTCATATAATCATGATATCTTATAGTGGCATTGATACTATTTAAATAAATATGCCCTCAGGGTTCGCGCACAAATGGTATTTTTACGGCTGATTTAGCAATTAGTATATGAAAGGAGTTTTATTGGTCAATCTAGGTTCTCCAGATAGCCCTACGGCAAAGGACGTAAAACCGTATTTGGATGAGTTTTTAATGGATCCACGGGTTATCGACGTACCCAATTGGTTGCGAAACATCATTGTACGTGGAATCATTCTTCAAACCAGACCTAAAAAATCAGCAGAGGCCTATCAGAAAATATGGTGGGAAGAAGGTTCTCCCTTGATTGTGATTTCGGAACGCTTTTCGGAAAAAGTCAGTAAGGAAGTTAAAATCCCGGTCGCCTTGGGTATGCGCTATGGCAGTATGACCATTAAAAATGCACTTCAGGAGTTAAATGACAAAGGTGTTGATGAGGTATTGTTGGTGCCCTTATATCCCCAATATGCCATGTCTTCATTTGAGACCGTGGTGGTAAAGACCATGGAAGAACAACAAAAGCATTTTCCAAAATTACACTTGACCACATTGCCCGCTTTTTACAAGAATAAGGATTATATAAAAGTTCTAGCAGAGAGTATCGCAGAGGGCTTGAAAGGCTTTGAATATGACCATGTTTTGTTCTCATATCACGGAATTCCCGAAAGGCATATTCGAAAATCGGACCCCACGAAATTCCATTGTAAAATAGATGACAACTGCTGCACAACAAATTCAGTGGCCCACACTACTTGTTATCGTCATCAGTGTTTTAATACCACAGAAAAGGTAACAAAGTATTTAGGTTTGGATGAGAGCAAGTTCAGTATTTCATTCCAATCCCGATTGCCCAATGATCCTTGGCTAAAACCTTTTACCGATTTTGAATTTGTTCGTTTGGCCAAAGAAGGAAAAAAACGGCTAGCCGTTATTACACCAGCATTTGTGGCCGATTGTTTAGAAACCTTGGAAGAAATAGCCATGGAGGGTAAACACCAGTTTGAAGAGGCGGGTGGTGAAGCATACAAACACGTAGCTTGTTTAAATGATAGTGATGCTTGGGTAACAGTCATGGCCAATTGGATTGACACTTGGCAAACAGCCGAAACATTACCTGCATAGCAGTTTGAATGTCTCCTCGAGCCTGCCTGTTCGGCAGACAGGCGCAGTCGAGAGGTATTTTATTTGCATAGTTCAAAAGGCATCGACTGCGTTAGACCTGACACGATTTCAAGAATGATTGGTTTTCAACAATCGAATTAAGTTTAAATGGCCATAGTCACATCAGACCAACTAGGTACAGAACCCATCGGTAAATTGTTAGTTAAACAGGCCGTACCGGCTTCCATTGGCATATTGGTCATGTCGCTCAACATCCTGGTTGACTCTATTTTTGTAGGCAACTGGATAGGTTCCATTGCCATTGCCGCAATCAACGTGGTTTTACCGGTCTCCTTTTTTATTGGTGCTTTGGGCATGGCCATTGGTATCGGTGGATCCAGTATCATTTCACGCGCCTTAGGTGCAGATAATACCGAAAAAGCCCTAAAAACTTTCGGAAACCAGATTTCATTGACCCTTTTGGTCACATTATCCATGGTGACTTTAGGATTGACCTATGTCGATGAATTGATTCCCGCCTTTGGAGGTAAGGGAGCCATATTTGACCCTGCAAAGATTTATTACATTATTGTTGTTTGCGGAGTGCCTTTTCTGGCCCTTTGTATGATGGGCAATACCGTTATCCGGGCGGAGGGGAAACCTAAATTTGCCATGATAGCCATGATAATCCCCTCAGTCGGCAATTTGTTCATGGATTTCCTGTTTATTTATGTTTTTGATTGGGGAATGGCCGGTGCTGCCTGGGCCAGTACAATTAGTTATTTCTTATGTTTTAGCTATGTACTTTATTTTTTTGTTTCCAAAAATTCAGAGCTCAAACTACGATTGCAACACTTTAGATTAAATACCCCAATTCTTAAAGAAATAGGTTCACTCGGTTTTGTCACCTTGTCAAGACAGGCTGTAGTAAGTTTAATTTACTTGTTGATGAACAATATTTTGTTCGATTTGGGCGGGGAGGCCATGGTTGCTGTTTATGCCATTATTGGTCGTATGCTCATGTTCGCCTTATTCCCAGTATTTGGAGTTACCCAAGGGTTTTTGCCCATAGCGGGGTACAATTATGGGGCACATAAATATGAACGGGTAAGGGAATCTATCAATACAGCCATAAAATACGCAGTGCTAATGGCAACGCTTGTTTTTATTGGACTTATGGTTTTTCCAGCAGAAATAGCGGCCTTGTTTTTAAGCAGTAAACCCGATTTGTCTGACTTGGAATTGGCGACCAATGCCTTTGTTTTAGAACATACTCCCGCAGCTATGCGATGGGTGTTTGCTGCAACCCCGATTATTGCATTGCAATTAATTGGGGCGGCCTATTTTCAGGCAGTGGGGAAAGCGGTACCTGCCTTATTATTGACATTAATGCGCCAGGGCTTCTTTTTTATACCCTTAATATTAATTTTACCAAACTTTTTAGGAGAATTGGGAGTTTGGATTTCCTTCCCTATTTCTGATGTGCTGGCGACTATTGTGACCGGTTTCTATTTAAGGAAGGAAATGAAAGCGACCTTGATTACGCCAAGCTAGACTATTTAGAAATTCCGATGGCTATTGGTTAAATTTCAAAAATCAGAATCCAAAACCAATATTGAACTTTCTCATGAACTTGCACTTTACTCACTGTATACTTACTACCCACTATTTATTCGTTCAGCCTCTCATACGCTTTCCTTATCAATTTCTCTCCATAAGTCCTTTCTAATCTACGGATACTGAAATGTGCATGCGCCATATTTTGAAAATGGTGCATAAACGCCAGATTAATAGAAGCCCCACCGGCAGCTCCCAGGACAGGAATTGCTTGGGCGACGAACTTTTCAGAGACCTGAATACTAAAACGGGTCGCCACCGTGGAAAGGAACTTAAACAATGGATTGGTACTCCCCCGCAACAAGCCTTCCAACGCTTTGGTGCCACCTTTTACCGCCGAACTAATCGCAACGCGCGAGGCATAATACCCTGTTTCCAGACTATCATCATGTTTGGTTTTCCCTCCGAGTGCAAATACCTGTAAACAGGCCAATTGTGTATCGATTTCGCGAAGGTCTTCTCCTTCGCTACGGGCAATGTCCATGATAGAACGCATCATGAGTTTGGTGGCGAGGGTAAGATCAATAGCAAAGGCGGAAGCTCCCAAGGCACCACCCAATAGGCCTGAGGAAGTGACTAGAGCCTTATAGGTTTTATTCCAAGGAGCTGATTTGACCTTGCTTTTTTTCATGGAGACCAAATTACTCTTCACCACGGTATGCAGTACTTTGTAGCTTAGTTGTTGCAACCAATCTTGTTTTTTTTTTGGTAAAAGGGCAACCTTATCTTCAATAACATTGCCTATTTTATTGAGGCCTTGCATGGCCCAGCCTATTTCCTCCATTTTCTTTTTGGCTTCTTGAAGGGTGACTAGGTCGGTGGCGGTGAGGGATTTTGTTTTGGTCATATCAGTATAAGATAAGTAAGCATGCAATTTATAAAAGCTATTGCCTATTGGCAGCTAAATTAATGGTTTTATTGCTTTTTACTTCCTCTAAAGTTTGCCGTAAAGGCTATTGTTCCTTTATATGGAATAAGTGTAGGACCTATACTGATGAGTTTTCTGAACCATATGAGGGAATGCTCTGTGTGAGTTGCCCTTCCCTTTTCTTATGAGCTCTTTACTTTTGGGAGTAAACTATATATTTGAGAAAGGAAGTAAAACATACTTTGGTTTCTTCGAGCTGATTCTCGAATTTACTTGCTATTTTTAACGCTTAATAAATTCATATCCCATGAAGAAATACTATTTCATGCTAGCATGTTCCTTGCTGTTTAGCAGTGGATGCAAAAAAACCGAAACCTTGAAAAACGCAATACTTTTTGTTGGCACCTATACTGAAAATGGCAGTGAAGGTATCTATAGTTATAGTTTTGATGCGAACACTGGTGAATTGACCAATAAAAAATTGGTCGCTCCTATGGGTAATCCCTCCTTTGTGAAGGTTTCTCCCAATAAGAAGTATTTGTACGCAGTAGAGGAGACAGATAGTTATGAAGGAAAAAGTGGTGCTGTCGTGTCTTTTGAAATAATAGGGGATTCTTTAAAAAAGATAAATAATGACAAAACCCTTGGGGCACATCCTTGTCATATCGGAATAACGGCAGACGGTAAGTATCTATCCACTTCAAATTATACAGGGGGTAGTGTAGCGATCTTTAAACTCGGTGAAAAAGGAGAACTAAAGCCCAATCCTCAATTTATTGACCACAAAGTTCTCGATAGTGCCAGTACCTCCCATGCACATTCAGCAAAATTTACCAAAGACGGACTTTTTGTTGCCGATTTAGGATTGGATGCTGTTTTGCGATATACCTTGAAAAATAACAATTGGGTACCCTACCAACAACCTCCATTGGAAATGGCTCCAAAAGCCGGGCCCAGACATTTTGTTTTTGGGCAGGACGGGAATCACCTTTATATAATCAACGAATTGAATTCTACAATCACCGTACTACAAAGAAACGCGGATAGTTCATATGCTGAGGTAGAGACCTTATCAACACTGGCTAAGGATTTTAAAGGGGATAGCTATTGCGCAGACATTCACCTTTCCAAAGACGGTAAATTTCTGTATGGGTCGAATCGTGGGGAAAATACCATTGTTATTTTCAAAGTGGATCAAGCTTCCGGTAAGCTTAGTTTGGTAGGCAGGGAAAGCGTTAATGGGGATTGGCCTCGAAATTTTGGCATCGACCCTAGTGGGAACTTTCTTTTGGTGGCCAACCAACGAAGTAATAACATAACGGTCTACAAGAGAAATACGGAAGATGGAACGTTAAACTTTCTCCATGAAGTTGAACTGCCGAGCCCCGCTTGTTTGGAGTTTTTGGAATAGTTATATTCTGCACCTTTAGTTTGGAAAGCCAATAAAACATTACGGTTTGACCACTAGGTCAAACCGTAATGTTTTAGGTAAATTTTTAAAATTCCCTAATTAATACCTTCAACTTTTTTAATAGGCCGGACTTCAATTCGCCAAATTCCTTCTTCAAACCTTGGATCGCCTTTGGTGATTTCGATTGCTTCATTCAAATCTTTGGCTATAAGATGATAGTATCCTGAAATAACTTCCTTTGTTTCATTATAAGGGCCATCAATAATAGCGCCATTTTTATAGGAGAGCATTCGCCCGTCCATTTCCAAAGGCTGGGCTGATTTCATTCTTCCTTCTTCGCTCAATCGTTTGATAAAACTACCAATTTTTTCTATATGTTGTTGCAACTGTTTGGGAGACAGACTGGCCTTGGGGCTTTCCTCACTTCTAATAAATAACATAAACTCTTTCATAATTATATTTTTAAATTAATAGATTATACCCTTATAACAATCAAGATTGGTAATTAGGGACAACCTCTAGTAATTTTTTCTTCAACAGATCAATATCGCGCCCATTTTTGGCCAACAATAGGGCTTTTTTAAAATGATTAAAGGCCATATTTCTTTTATTTTCCCTACTGTAAAATTCTCCCAATGTAAAATGAAAAAGATAATGACTCCCAATATCTGAAACGGATTCAAGTTTTTCCAATTCAATAATAGCCCTCTTGTTTCCTTTGACTTTTGCCAATGCAACACTTCTATTCAATCGGGTTATGGGAGAATTCTCAAGTTCAATAAGTCTATCGTAGAGTGAAAGTATTTCTGTCCAGTTAGTTTGTTCAAAACTTGGTGCAATGCAATGATTGGCCGAGATTGTCGCTAGAATCAAAAAGATTGAATTTTTTTCTTCTTCTGTCGCCAGTTTTAAATGTTGAACTCCCCTTTGCATGAGTTCTTGATTCCATTTTTTTCGATCTTGTTTTTCCATTTCAATCGTGAATCCTTCTTTATCGATTCGAGCCTTAAAACGAGATGCATTCAAATACATAAGTGCCAACAAGGCATGACAATCGGCCTTTTCTTGTATATAGGTACTATTAATTAGAATTTTTGCTAAGCGTACGGCTTCAAGACATAGGTCGTAGCGCACGGACTGGTTTTTCTGGGATGGAAAATACCCTTCATTGAAAAGAAGGTAGATTGTTTTAAGAACAATGTTGAGGTTTTCATTAAGTTGAAGGGGGATTTCGAAATTTACGTTATTTTCTCTAAGTTGTTTCCGTCCTCGCACTAATCTTTTGTTGATGGTTTCATTTGTCGAAAAAAAGGAGTTGGCTATTTCCGAGATACTAAATCCACAAAGTATTTTAAGAATCAAAGTGATTTGTGAATTTTCAGAAATAGAAGGATGACAGCAAACGAACATCATTTTAAGTTGCTCATCCATTATTAGCTTTTCCGAAAAATTGATGTTTTCCAAGGCTTTTACATTTTTTACTTCAATAGTTTCGTATTGCTTTTGATATTTTTTGCGCTTGAGAATATTCAAAGTTAAATTCTTGGCAGTTTTATATAACCAGGCTTGGGGGTTTTCGGGTATCCCTTTTTGCCAATGTTCTACCGCTCTAAATAAAGTTTCCTGAACAATGTCCTCTGCTGTTTCTACATTTTCAGTTCCGATAAATCGGGTAATTACAGAAACCATTTTCCCATATTCCTTTCTAAAGAAATGCTCAGTAAGTTCTCTGCTATTGTTTTTGGTGTAATCTTTCATTTTTCAGATTTCAATAACAATTTCATAGGAGGGATAGGTAATTTAGAGTAATGTATCTCTAAAATACTTAAATATTCAAAGTGTTTTATTGTCAGAAGAAAATATTTAGGATTACATCCTTTTTCCATACATTTAGTGTTGACTAATTATAAGACTTTAAAAATGAAAACCATCTGCTCTAAAATCAGCATTGTATTGCTGATTTTTACCCTGTTACCCTTATCCATCCAATCCCAGAAAAGAAAAAAATCAAACATTGTAACTCCTGAATATCCTGAGGAACTGTATTCCAGTGTGGAGTATCGTTTGGTGGGTCCCTTTCGCGGCGGTCGTTCCGCTGCAGTTACTGGCGTTCCTGGCGAACCCAACCTCTTTTACTTTGGAGCCGCGGGTGGTGGCGTATGGAAAACCCTGGATGGCGGCCGTACCTGGAGTAATATCTCCGATGGTTATTTTGGGGGTAGTATAGGTGCTGTTGAGGTGGCCAAAAGTGACCCAAATGTTATTTATGTAGGTGGTGGTGAGAAGACGCTCCGTGGTAATGTTTCTTCCGGTTATGGTGTTTGGAAAACCGAGGATGCAGGAAAAACATGGACTTCAGCCGGACTTAAGAACAGCCGACATGTGCCTAGAATTAGAATTCACCCCACAGATCATAATACGGTATATGCAGCTGTATTAGGGAATATCTATAAACCAACCCAAGACCGTGGTATCTATAAAAGTACCGATGGTGGCAAAACCTGGCAGAAAAAATTGTTTGTAAACAATCAATCAGGGGCTGTAGACTTGACTTTTGACCCGAACAATCCCCGTATAATCTACGCTTCCACATGGAGGGCGCAAAGAACACCCTATAGTTTAAGTAGTGGTGGTGATGGTTCTGCCCTTTGGAAAAGTACCGATAGCGGTGAAACTTGGAAAGATATTTCAAATAATGAAGGTTTCCCAAAAGACACTTTAGGGATTATCGGCGTGACGGTTTCACCTAAAAATTCAGAACGTGTTTGGGCTATTGTAGAGCATAAGGAAAAAGGCGGACTTTATCGTTCGGATGATGGTGGCAAAAAATGGACAGAGGTCAATAGCGAGCGTAAATTAAGACAAAGAGCTTGGTATTACACAAGGGTTTATGCGGATTCTGAAGATGAGGATGTAGTGTACGTACTTAATGTGAATTACCATAAATCAACTGATGGAGGTAAATCTTTCAACACTTTTAACGCCCCACATGGGGATCATCATGATCTTTGGATAGCTCCTGAAAATGGAAAACGAATGATCATTGGTGACGATGGTGGAGCCCAGATTTCCTACGACGGTGGTGAAACATGGAGTACTTATTACAACCAGCCCACAGCCCAATTTTATAGGGTTACTACAGATAATGCCTTCCCCTATCGCATATATGTGGCACAACAGGATAATTCTACCATACGGATCAAACACCGTAGTGATGGTCGCTCAATTGATGAAGATGATTGGGAATCTACTGCCGGAGGAGAGTCGGCCCATATTGCGGTAGATCCTTTGAACAATGATATCGTTTATGGAGGAAGTTATGACGGTTTTTTGACGCGTGTAAATCACGACAAAAATACGGTTCGTGGTATTAATGTTTGGCCAGATAATCCCATGGGTCATGGTGCTGAAGGCATGAAGTACCGTTTTCAATGGAATTTCCCGATTATTTTCAGCAAGCACAATCCCAAAAAATTGTACACTTTTTCCAATCATGTACATGTTTCTGAGAATGAGGGGCAAAGCTGGAAATTATTAAGCGGTGATTTAACTAGGAACGACCCAACGAAGCTCGTTTCCAGTGGTGGACCCATTACACAGGATAATACGAGTGTAGAATATTACTGTACCATTTTTGCGGCCAATGAAAGTCCGTTAAAAGAAGGTTTGTTATGGGTAGGTAGTGATGACGGATTAATTCATGTGTCCAAAGATGGAGGTGCGAACTGGGACAATGTTACCCCAGCGAACATGCCCGAATGGAATATGATAAACAGTATTGAGCCATCAGCTTTTGATGAAGGCACATGCTATGTAGCTGCTACCAGATATAAGTTAGGCGATTTTCAACCCTACCTGTACAAAACAACGGATTACGGGCAGACTTGGAAAAAAATAACGAATGGTATAAACAATGAACATTTTACCAGAGTAGTTCGCGAAGACCCAAAACGCAAGGGATTGTTGTATGCAGGAACAGAAACTGGAATGTATATTTCCTTTAATGATGGCGTCAATTGGAGTCCGTTTCAAATGAACTTGCCCATCGTTCCTATTACCGATTTGACGATAAAAAATAATAATTTAATCGTTGCCACCCAAGGACGCAGCTTATGGATTCTTGATGACCTCACGGTATTACATCAAATGGATGCCGGTAAGAAAAGTGCCTCCTCTATATTGTTTAAGCCAAAGGATTCCTATAGAACAAAAGGGGGAGTAGCAAGGACTCCTTCTAAAACAGCAGGAGCCAATCATCCTAATGGAGTGATTACGCATTTTTATCTGAAAAACGTTGCGGAGAAAGATAGTATCAGTCTAACTTTTACCTCAATGTCGGGTGATACCTTGGCAAGCTATAACAATTCGGCAAAGGAGAAAGATAAAAAGCTAAAAGTTGAAAAAGGAGGAAACACCTTTGTTTGGGATACCCGTGGTAAAGGAGCCAAGAAATTGGAGGGCATGATATTTTGGTGGGCTAGTTTGGACGGCGCAAAAGCGGTACCTGGCGATTATAAAGTGCATTTGAATGTAAATGGTGAAACCAAATCAGAAACATTCAAGATAATTCCAGACCCTAGAGCCGAAGTTTCGGTGGCAGATATGCAAAAACAGTTCGATTTTATTACCGATATAAATACCACCATCGAAAAAGCGCATCAATCCATTGAAAAAATCAGAAAAGTCACTAAACAATTGGATGCTTTCACTAAACAGTACAAAGACAATGAACAAACCAAGAAATTGGTTGAAAAGGCCAAGAAAATGAAGGAAAGTCTGGGAACTGTTGAAAAAGCATTGTACCAGACCAAAAATAGAAGCGGCCAAGACCCCTTGAATTTCCCAATTCGATTGAACAACAAATTGGGACATTTGAATAGTTTGGTGGCTATTGATGATTTTCCTCCGACCGAACAGGATATTGCAGTCAAAAATGAACTTACAGGTCAAATAAACGACCAACTCAAAGCTTTCGATGCTGTTTTGGGTAAGGAACTTAAAGAATTCAACACTGCATTCAACGGATTGAAATTGAATTATCTATTTGTTGAGTAATTTACTATATCTCGACTCCGCTCGATATGACAGGAATGTTGGTTGATAGATTTGAATCATACTGTCAGGTCGAGCGAAGTCGAGACCCCAATACTAATTAAGTTTGAAGTTCTATTACGTTTATATAGTCAGATGTTCGGATAAATCACTTTATACCGGGCTGACGAATGATTTAGAACGAAGATTAAAGGAACATAATTTTGGACTGAATGATAATTCTTATACAACTAAGAGAAGACCTGTTGAATTAATTTTTCAACATGAATTTATGCAATTTGAACAAGCTGAATATTTTGAAAAGAAAATAAAAAAGTGGAGTAAGAAAAAGAAATTAGCCTTGGCAAATGACGATTTTGAGAGGTTGCCTTTTTTAGCCGAATGTAAAAATGAAAGTCATTTTAAAAATAATCCGAAATAGTAACCATTTAATCAAACAGTCGGGTCGAACGGAATTGAAATCTGCACCAAGAAAACTTAGCAACCTAAATGAAGATCTTCAAACTTACTTTTAGTACCAAATTGATATTAATTATGTTGTTCTTTTATACAAAGGCATCACAAGCCCAAGAAAATGAACCGCCTAATGTTATCATAATCATTACAGATGATCAAGGGTATGGTGATTTGGGTTTCACAGGTAACCCTCATGTAAAGACTCCCAATATTGATGCTTTTGCTAATGAAAGCGTTCGTTTCAACAACTTTTACGTCTCGCCCGTATGTGCACCTACAAGGGCCAGTTTAATGACCGGTCGTTATTCGCTAAGAACAGGGATTAGGGATACTTACAATGGTGGTGCAATTATGGCGGCCAATGAGGTGACAATTGCAGAAATGTTGAAACAGGCTGAATACAAGACTGGGATTTTTGGCAAATGGCATCTAGGGGATAATTATCCATCAAGACCAATGGATCAAGGCTTTGATGAGTCCCTTATTCATCTCTCAGGAGGCATGGGCCAAGTTGGGGATTTTACCACTTACTTTAAAGGGGACAAGAGTTATTATGACCCTGTACTTTGGCATAATGGGCAACAGGAGGCTTATGAAGGCTACTGCAGTGATATTTTTGCCAATAAGGCGATTGCATTTATAGAAGAAAACTATCAGAAACCATTTTTCTGTTATCTATCTTTTAATGCTCCGCATACCCCATTACAGGTTCCTGATAAATACTATCAAATGTATAGCGACATTGACCCGTCTTCAGGATTTGACAATGATACACGGCCATTTGTGAAAATGAGCGATAAGGATAAAGAAGATGCACGAAAGGTATATGCTATGGTCACCAATATTGATGATAATATTGGGAAATTGTTGCAAAAACTGGAGGATTTAAAAATCTCAAAGAATACTTTGGTTGTTTTTATGACGGATAATGGCCCACAACAAGTCAGATATGTTGCTGGAATGCGAGGCAGAAAAGGAAGTGTTTACAAAGGTGGTGTTAGAGTCCCTTTTTATATGCGATATCCTGAAAGATGGAAAGGAAATCAAGAGATTGAAACGACTGCGGCTCATATAGATGTGCTTCCAACGATTTCTGAAATCTGTGGAGTAAAAATGCCAGAGAAAAGAAAAATAGATGGAAAGAATTTAACGCCTCTTTTGAGGAAGGAGAAAGTAGATTGGGGCGAGCGGTCCTTGTTCTTTTATTGGACACGACGTTACCCTGAACTATACCAGAATATGGCTCTGCAAAAAGGGTCATACAAATTAGTAGCGCATGTCGACTATGACTCCCCCGTTGATGATTTTGAATTGTTCAATATCCTAGACGACCCTTATGAACAACGTAATTTAGTTCAGAAAAGCAAGGAAAAAGCTGTTTCCCTTAAAGCAGAAATGGATTTGCACTATAATGAATTGATACAATCTTCCAATCTTGTGGATCCACCATACATTCAGGTAGGTAGCGATTACGAAAACCCCGTTTTTTTAAATAGAAATGACGCCGGTGGTGAAAGGGGAATTTGGGCTCAGGAAGAGGTTTATGGAAAATGGAGCGTCTCGATAAAAGAAGGGTTGTACAATATTAAGTTTAGGTTTGTAGAGCCAATACCAAAAGGGGGTAAAATGTATCTGGAAACTGGGGCCATAATCAATCAAATGAAAAACGATACAGATAATGTCAGTTTTATTGAAATGCACGATATACATCTGCCCAAAATGGAATGTGATTTGATTCCGTTTTACGCTTTAGATGGCAAAAAAATATTCCCATTTTGGGTCAAAATCCAAAAAGTAAACTAACATAAACACACACAAAATCTGAAATATGAAAAAGCTTTTTTTATTGTTCTTAGCCTTTACAACTGCAATAGGTATATCCCAAACGGCCGAAAACTATTTTAAGCCCCTTAAATATAGAAATATAGGCCCATTTCGGGGCGGAAGGTCGGTTATGGCTACAGGTATCGTTGGCGATCCTATGACCTATTATATGGGCACCACTGGTGGTGGACTTTGGAAAACTTCCGATGCTGGGGTTCGTTGGGAAAATATTTCGGACGGTTATTTTGAGCTAGGCTCGGTAGGGGCTATTGCGGCTTCAGCCTCTAACCCGAATATTTTATACTGCGGTATGGGCGAGCATGCTCCTCGAGGGGTTATGACTTCCTATGGTGACGGAGTTTATAAGTCCACTGATGCCGGTCAGACCTGGAAAAAAATGGGACTTGAGGCTACCCAACATATTTCCCGTATCGTAATTCATCCCACAAATCCCGATGTTGTTTATGTGGCCGCACAAGGGGCACTATATGGGCCTAACAAAGAGCGCGGTATTTATAAATCGACTGATGGTGGTTTGACCTGGAAGAATACCTTGTTCGTTAATGATTTGACCGGGTGTTCAGAATTATCAATGGATGCCAATTATCCTGAAATCATGTACGCCGCCATGTGGCATCACCAACGTAAACCTAATATTGTAATTAGCGGAGGGGAAGGTAGTGGCATGTACAAATCTATAGATGGCGGAGAAAATTGGTTCAAAATTGAGAAAGGCCTTCCTAAGGAAAAAGGTAAAATGGCAGTATCCGTAAGTCCTGCTAATTCAAATAAAGTATATGCGGTTGTTGAAAGTGATTCAGACAAGGACAAAGGTGGATTATTTGTCTCCAATGATGCTGGAAAAAACTGGAGTATGGCCAGTGGTGACAATCGTTTGGTGCAACGTGCCTGGTATTATACAGAGGTATTTACAGATCCTAACAATGAAAATACGGTATATGTGATGAGTGCCCCCGCTTTACGGTCAATCGATGGTGGCAAAACCTGGGAGACTTTGTCGGGTACGCATGGTGATTATCATGATTTGTGGATTAATCCAGACAACTCCAACAATATGGTAATAGCCAATGATGGAGGAGCCGCGATTAGTTTCAATTTTGGGAAGACATGGTCTTCGCAAGACATAATGCCCACCGCCCAGTTTTATAGGATAAGTGTTGATAATCTGGTCCCATATAATATTTATGGAGGCCAGCAAGACAATACTTCTGTAAGGATTGCCAGTCTTTCTGTGGGAAGAAGTGGAATTACAGAACAAGATTGGACCTATGCCGCAGGTGGGGAAAGTGCCTTTTTGGCCTTTGACCCAGATAATCCCAGATATGTTTTAGGGGGAAGTTATTTAGGGACCATTGAGGCTTTGGATATGTATTCAAAAGCATCAACCAAGATTATGGCCGCACCTATTCAATATTTAGGCAGGGAAGCCAGAAACATGAAATATCTTTATAACTGGAATGCACCTGTCATACGTTCACAACACGAACCTGAAACTTTTTATCATTGTGCGCAATTGGTTTTACGCACACGGGATATGGGTGTTACTTGGGAAGAAGTGTCTCCTGACTTAACGCGTAATATGGATGATAAGCAAGGAAAAGGCGGCGGACCTT
>CAZYQR010000014.1:0-20904 GCA_964649755.1 uncultured Maribacter sp.
TAATCCTGGTTTCCATGGATAATCGTAGGCTGGTAAGGTGGAAGAAATTACAACTTTTATACCATGTGTTTTAGCTAATTCAGCCATAGATTTTATATTATCCGCAATCATTCCCAGGGTTGACGGTCCTGTGTTCCCAGCAATATCATTGGTTCCAGCAAGTATGACAACAACTTTAGGTTGCAGAGCTATAACATCCTGGCGAAAACGTAGTAACATTTGCGGAGTCGTTTGCCCACTTATGCCCCTATTTATATAAGGTTTTCCTTCAAAAAATTCAGGCATCGTATTCAGCCAACCAATAGTGATTGAGTTGCCCATAAAAACAACCCTATTTTCATTAGCAGCGGGCAATCCGATTTCAGCATTGTCAATCTTGAATTGTTCAAGATTTGCCCAATCTTGGGCATTTGATGTAACTATTATAAACAATGAAAATAATACCAAAACTGATTTCATGGGGAAGGATTTAAGCGAATAATGAATATAAAATTTGATAAGCATTAAATATAGTGATTTAGCTTAATTACAGGAAACAAAAAAGCCCTGACTATCACGTCAGGGCTTTGATTTTAGTTTAAGATTTCTTATTCGCAGGCTACATCTTCACCTGTACTGTCCCAGCAATGCCATAGTTCGTCCTCAAATTGAGTTGGGGCCATTACACGACCGTTAAAATCGGTGCTGTTCCATTCAATGTTCACATCAACAAAGTCTTCCCATTGAAGGTCATAGACATGAATATTATAAAATACGTCATAATCACCAGCCTGTAATCCATATTCCAAGTAACTACCCATGAATAGGTCATCACTTTCTTCGTCATTCAATTCACGTACCCAAGAGTATTTGATACTTCCAATTTCATCATTTTCACGACTCCATTCAATATTGATCATACGATTTGGTCGTTCTGGACTTTGGTAGAGCGCCCATTCCCCGCTATTTCCATCTAAATCGGAAACACCTGAGAACCAAAGGAACTCTTCAAAAGCACCAATGCCTGCTTTGGTAACATACATTTTCCAAACTACTTCTTCACTGGTCAATTCTCCAGTAAGTCTCGCGGTATATTCGCTTGTAAAACCATCAACGGTATAGGACCATTGCCATGTGTTTTCACCTATTAATTCTGCCTTGTGTGCAAATGCCCCTCTAAATGATGCCATTGGTACGGCTAGGTTAGTGAATAAAGCTGTATTCCAAATACCGACAACCAATCTAGGATATAACCAATTACCACCTACTTTGGCAGTAGTCGAATTTAATTTACCTGAGCTTGATGAATCCTCTAAAAAATCACTGAAGTCTACTGCCATTGATTCATATGGCGGCAATACTAGTGCATTCGTGTCAAGATTAGCATTATCATCTGAATTATCACATGAAATATTAAAAACCATGATAAAAGCCAATAAAGCGTATCCAATTCTAAATTTTGTTTTCATAACGTTTGGGATTATTTCTTTAAATATTTTTCTATAATCCTAAACGAAGAAAGGAAATCTTAATTGTATTGTTAACTGTCTTTTTTTTAAGGTATTAGGGTTTTATAAATGGGAATTACCACTTAAGATTACCCATAACTTTAAATCCGATTAGATTTAGCAGAAATAGCATAAAGAAGCTTTAATACTTGGCACTTTCCCCATTCGCTGTGGTGCGCTTAATGAATGCACGAATATCATTATTGGCGTTCTGTAGATCCTCACGGCGTAAATACATCATATGTCCACTGCGATATCCCTTAAACTCAAAACGGTCTTTCATTCGTCCGCTCGGATCAACCTGCCACATGGTATATTTGGCATTGAAATAAGTAGTTGCCCCATCATAATAGCCCGACTGCACCAATACATTCAAATAAGGGTTCTGAGCCATAGCCTGACGTAGATTATCACGTGTATTATCATTCTCATTGTTCCAAGGGCGAACAGATCCGAACATATTGTATTTAATATCGGTTTTAAATTTTAATTCTTCCTGTAAATAATAATTGATTGCGGGTGTAAAACTATGTAACCAAGAAGTTAATTCTGCACTATAATCAGGTCTTGAACCAAATTGTTGGCGGTCTATTCCCAAATATCTGGAATCTAGTCGCCCAGTGGTATAGCCTTTATCTTTCAATAGATTTTTCCAAAAATATCCCGTTGGTACCACTAAATTCTGATCAAGAATTTCTTTCTCCGACAAGCCTGAATAATAGGCCATTTTTTTAGCAACGGCGTTCTTTTCTGTTTCACTAATATATCCACCTTTGGCAAGCGCAGGAATAAGCGAATTAATAGTGTAGTTTTCAGATTCTGGCAGAATCTCCAATAAATCCTTGTTTTGTAATTCTGCGGGCAAGGCCTTATGGTGCCAAGCAGCAGCTGTATAATAAGGAAGGTTCATGGCGTCAGAAACAGGACCGCCATTTCGTATCACCTTGTAATCAGCCGGTGAAACCATAATCACCCCGTTTAAATACATCCATTGTTGGTTTTGCAATGCCAAGGAAAGTCCCATCACACGTGTTCCACCATAACTTTCACCAATAATGTATTTTGGTGAGCGCCATCTATTATTTCTTGTCACGAAGGTATTTAGCCACTCGGCCAAATATTTTATATCAGCGTTAATTCCAAAAAATTTATCTCGATCAACATCTTTTCCTGTTTCAGGAATTGTACGGGAATAACCTGTATTTGCAGGATTAACGTATACAATATCGGTTACATCCAAGACAGAATAGGGATTATGTTTAACTCCGTAGGGTTGTATAGGATAACCTTCATCATCAATTTTTAGAACTCTTGGGCCTGTATAGGCAAGATGCATCCAAACTGATCCTGAACCCGGACCACCATTAAAAGAAATCAATAATGGTCTTGAGGCACGATCTTTCACATTATTTCGTGTATAGTAGGTATAATGTAAAGAGGCTGTTGGCTTGCCCTCTTCGTCCCATACGGGTTGCGTACCTGTTTTTGCTGTATAATTGATAGGGGTCCCATTTATGGTAACACTATGTTGGGTAGTTATAACAGTATCGATTGGCAGTTTGCGTTCTTGTGCATTTACAAGCGCAAAGCAGATGACAAGGCATGAGGTAAGTATTATTTTTTTCATTTTTTGGTTGATTTTAGTCTTGGAATAAATGTAGGGAAATTTGAGTGATGCAGAAAAATATTAGCTAATGTAAATTAGAACTTTTCAAATACACCAAGACCGAAAAGCGCAAAATCGTATTTAACGGGATCAAGTGGGTCTAATTTTCGCAGCGAAGCATCCAACTCTGCCAATGCCTTGGCATCATTTTGTTTTCGTTTAAGTAGCATTAGTTTACGGGCTACATTGCCCGAATGAACATCTAAGGGGCATGAGAGTTGGGCAGGTGAAATTTTATTCCAAATCCCAAAATCAACCCCGGTTGAAGCATCCCTTACCATCCACCGTAAAAACATATTAATTCGTTTGGCGGCAGAACCTTTTAAGGGGTCTGATATATGTTTGGTCGTTCGTTGTGGGTGGGGTATTTCAAAGAACACTTTTTTGAATTCTGAAATTGAATTTTGCACGGAATCTTTGCTCGCATCAGTAGCGAAAACATTTTCCAACCCCTTGTGGTTAGTATAAATATTCTTTAAACTTCGAATAAAAAATGAAAGGTCGTTGCCATTGTATGTTCGGTGTACGAAATCCTTCAAATTGTCTAAATCAGAATCTGTATGGTTCTGGACAAAATCTAAAGGTGCGTAGTCGAACAAAGACATCATTTTATTGGCGTTATTGATGATGCTCTTTCTATTACCCCAAGCAATCGTTGCCGTTAAGAAGGCACTGATCTCTATATCTTCTTTTGCACTGAATTCATGGGGAATTTGGATTGGGTCACTCTCTAAAAAATTGGGGAGATTGTATTGTTCGACTTTTGTATCTAGAAACTCCTTGAGTTCTTTATGGGTCATAGTAGTGGCCGATTGGTAAAATCCGTCCATTCAATACCAACGGAGTCCGTAATTCGTCCGTCGACCATGGTAAGCTTACGGTCGGCCAAATCAGCCAATTCTAGGTTATGGGTAACAATAACAAAGGTCTGACCAAATTTGTCACGAAGCTCAAAAAAGAGTTTATGCAAATTATCTGCACTTTCAGAATCCAAATTTCCGCTAGGCTCGTCAGCAAAAATGATAGAAGGATTATTGATTAAAGACCTTGCCACAGCTACGCGCTGCTGCTCCCCACCTGAAAGCTCATTCGGTTTGTGGTGAATGCGATGTGAAAGCCCTAAAAACTCGAGTAATTCTTTGGCTCTTTTTTCAACTTCATCTTTTGGAGTTTTTTTAATGTAGGCAGGTATACACACATTTTCCAAGGCCGTAAACTCGGGCAATAGTTGATGAAACTGAAAGATAAAACCAATATGTTGATTTCTGAATTTTGCTAATTCCCTATCCGATAAGTCACTGACTTCAATGTCATTGATAAGCAATCTACTATCTACTTTGTTGCTCTGAACATCCAATGTTCCCAATATTTGCAGAAGTGTTGTTTTACCAGCACCAGATGGTCCAACAATAGAAACAATTTCCCCTTTTTTTATATGAAGGTCTACTCCTTTTAATACTTGTAAATCACCGTAAAATTTTTGGATATTGGTGGCTTGGATCATGTAGGCTTTTTTTGCTGCTTGAAAATTAAACAATAGTGCGGACATACGAAAACGACTATGCCCATAACAATGAAAGATTGTTGTTTCATTTTATCGATTTTAACGTAAATTGCTATGGTGTAATTTTCATAGTGGAATAGTGACTATAGGTATTGTAAAATGAAATTCACTTTAACCAAAACAATAAAATGGCATCATATAAAAATCTAGAAGAATACAACTTGGAAATAACAAATGATGTTAAAGAGCGGTATTCAAAAATTATAGAAGAAATAGGGGAGGATGTCTCTCGTGAAGGTTTATTGAAAACCCCGGAGCGGGCCGCTAAAGCAATGTTGTTTCTTACACAAGGATATCAACAGGATGCCGCGAATATATTAAAGAGTGCTATGTTCAAGGAATCTTACAATGAAATGGTCATTGTAAAGGATATTGAACTCTATTCGCTTTGTGAACATCATATGCTGCCCTTCTTTGGAAAAGCACATATCGCCTACATTCCCAATGGGCAAATTGTAGGCCTAAGCAAATTGGCCCGTATTGTAGATGTCTTTGCACGAAGGTTACAAGTTCAAGAACGATTGACAGAACAAATTTTGGATTGTATCAATGATACCTTAGAACCACAAGGAGTTGCGGTGGTTATTGAAGCTTCGCATATGTGCATGATGATGCGAGGGGTACAAAAACAAAACTCCGTGACCACCACATCAGGGTTTAGGGGAAGTTTTATAAAAGAGGAAACTCGAAATGAATTTTTAAAATTGATAAGTTCAAATCTGTCCTAAGAAGTACACTTTTCCTTCTTAAAATTTGGCATCCTTGTTGCATTGCTAAAGGTGAATTATTAGTTTTAAATATGTCAAAAAACAAAGATAAGAAGTACCAAACCCTTTTTTTGGGATTGTTATTCGATGGTATAGGAATGCTTTCCTTCGCAGTGCCTTTTATTGGTGATTTTTCCGATATTATTTGGGCCCCTTTGGCAGGCTGGTTGATGACCAGATTATACAAGGGAAAAGTTGGTAAAGCCGCAGGGGTATTCACTTTTGTCGAGGAAATTTTACCAGGATTGGATGTTGTACCTACCTTCACTATAATGTGGATTTACACCTATGTTTTTAAAGGCTCAAAAAAAGGAAGGATAATCGAGGTCGATGCTGACTAATTATCCTCGCTTTTTATTTTTATAATGGAATACTTACTGCCAATGAGATATTTCTACCAATATTGGCAATCCCATCAGTTTTCAATCTAGATAAATGCGAGATATATGTTTTGTCAAAAATGTTCTGTGCGCTCAGACGTACTTCAAAAGGAGTTTTGAATGCCAAAACATCCCCACCAAAACCAAGATTCACTAAATTATATCCTTTGGTTGGGTTTTCGAAACCGCCAACGTTATCTTGATCAAAAACTGATTTTAAAGTAATGTACGCATATCCATTATTAAGCCATTTTTGGGCGGTTTTTGATTCCACCCTTATGGTATTGACAAGGCTGTTCGCTGGTATTAGTGGTAAATATGTTCCGTTATTCTGTTTGCCGATAACTGTTTCAAAACTACTTTCAAAATGAAGCCAATCCAATGGGTGTGGATGTAAATGAAAGCCAATTTCACCCCCATATAATTCGGCATTTTCCTGTTGGTAAACAAACACGTCATCTTCACCAATGACTTCACCGTTGGGTTCAATAAAAATAAAGTCTTTGATAGCATTATAGAATCCGTTTACAAAGAACTCTATATGCTTGTTTTTATATTCCAAGGAAATATCTGTCTGTACATTTTGTTCATGCTCTAGATCTGGATTTCCAATCTCATATCTATTTGTTCCTTCATGAACCCCATTAGACGTTAATTCGGCTAAATTTGGTGCTCGAAACCCCGTAGCAAAGTTCATGCGTGCTATACTTTTTTTGGACAGATTGAATTTATAGCCGATGGCGGCATTTATGCTATTGAAATTACGGTCTAAATTTTCATAAAAACTACTTTGTGGGGGACTGATGTTTATATCCCCATTAATATTTCTATGATCAAAACGTATTCCCAATTGCATCCCACTTTCATCTTTAAAATGAATGTGCGATGTGGCTAAAACCCCGATATCATTTGTATTTGCATCTGGTATCAGCTGTTCTTCACCAAAGTTTTTATTCGTTTGGCGCATACCTTGCAGTCCTAGGATAGTCTCAAGTTTACCCCATTTGGGCATTTCATATTGTAAATTGTAATTGAATGTAGCTAAATGCATTTCCAAGGCCGCAATGTTTTGGTCATCTTCAAATTCTTTGCGATTGTTGAAGACATAACCTATAGTGCCTTCCAGGCTTGAATTTTCTAAGAAAACTTTGGTTTTTGAGCTTAAAACATGATTGTTGATCTCTTGATTTGGTAATTCGGGCGAACGTGTTTTGGTTTGTTCTCCTATTTCCTCAGGTATTCCCAATTCAGAGGTGTTAAAATTATACCTTAACTCGGTTTTAAATTTAGTGGATTGGTAAGCTATACCTGTTTTTAAGTCAAGCTGTTTGAAACGCGAATTGGTTAATCTTTCATCATTTCCACTCTTATAATCAATGTGTGAAGCATAACTTCCACGTACTAGAAATTTTAATTTTTCTCCTGAAGTTTTTAACCCTGCATCTGCACTTAATCCTTGCGTATTTGTAAAATAATTTAAATTCAAATCACCTTCGGTATTATTTGACATGGCAAATTTTTCCGGATTGAAATAGAGTACACCGCCCATGGCATCGGATCCATAGAGTAGGGAGGCAGGACCTTTTATTACTTCAACACTTTCTAGCCCTGCACCGTTGATTCCTAGTCCGTGCTCATCACCAAATTGCTGATTTTCCATTCGAACACCTTGGGTATAGACCAAAACTCTATTGGCACTTAATCCTCGGATAACAGGCTTGCCAATACCAACGCCGGTTGAGACGCTTTCAACGCCTGCAATTTTTGTAATACCGTCAGAAAGGGTAACAGCTCCTACTGTCTTGAGCTCTTTCAAACTGGCACGTTCCACTTTCATAACATTTTCGCTCTGCAACTTATGAAAAGGTGTTGATACGATAACCTCTTCCATTTCAATCGCACTTGGCATTAGATAAACATTGAATATGTTATCTCCGGAGTTTATATCAATGGTTTTTGAAAACGTTTCAAAACCGATTGAGGAAACGACTAATATAAAACTACCACTTGGAAGGTCTTTAAGTTCATATCTGCCATCTTCATTGGTTGCAGTACCTTTTTCCAATTCCGGAATATAAATGGATACTTGTTCTAACGGAGCCCTGTTTTCTGCGTGGTTTACTGCTCCTGATATTGTATTTTGTGTAAAACCCATATGAAAGGGAATTACTATTACTATGAATAGAATTTTATACTTCATTACGTATTGATTTATAATTAGATAATAAATTAAATCGAATAATCTATGAAGCTGATGGGGGACCCCTAAGGGCAAAATGAAGTTTTTGATATTTGCTTAAAAAGGTATATTGGGAAGTAATTTTATTTGAATTATTGCTTATCAAGAGCCCTGGCACTTCAACTAATGTAGAATGAAATTGTGGTGATAAGTTGAAATCTTGAAAGTCACAATCCAATTCAACTTCATGAATGTGCAATTGGCCAAAGGCTTTACATTCCACATGCCTATGATCATTCAAGGCATGTGTAATCTTGACAATTGAGGGTGTAATTAAGAACACTACCAAGAGTAAGGATGTTATGAATATGAAATATTGATTGCCAAGCAATTTCATAGTTCAAAGTTAGCCATTAATTAGGGTAAAGTGCTGTTAAGAAAAGTGTAATTTATTTGAGGAGAAAACCTAAGCCTAATCGTTTTAGCATTTTTTTTTCAAAATTCCAGAAAAACTTGAACTGACCAAAAAGCCATCCAAATACCACTAATAGAACCTGATAAATTGGAAAGATGAGAAGAATACGAATTATCCAATAAAACCATGCATTAGTGGTTTCCCTATCAAGACCTATCAATTCAGTTACAGGGGCAGCTAACTTTGTCGCTGCGGAACCTGTGACCGCAAAGACGACAAAAATCACTATTATCTGAAAATTGGACTCAATACCCCAGCGCTGCTTTAGTTTTTCCATATAAGCCATTAATAAGCCGCAAATATACTTTTTAAATCCGAGGGATGAAAGGTCCTAATCGCTGGTTGTGCTTACGTTGAAAATATATAAAATAATTATAGAGTTTATAGTTTACTTCATATCCATAGTCAACATTTGGCGAATAATTAATTTGCATTTCGTATAAATTAGGATTAAAGCGTTGGGGTTGTAAAACGCGTTGGTTCCATGCAATTATATACAGGTTATTCCTGTTCTCCATGTACGACTGTGAATAATAACCTTCTGGTTTGGCAATACTTTGTAACCAAAAATTGAAGCCAGGTTCAATGATTATTATTTCATATTCTGTTTTGTCACTGGCAATTTTAATGGTATCGCCAGCCTGTTTTTTAAAGGCCGTTTTTTCTTCGTCGGAGATAGTCACTTGCTCTTTGGTGCTGCCACAGCTACTTGCTACCAAAACTATTAAGAACAATAGTCCATATGTTTTTAGAATCACATTTTTCATTGTTATACCTTTTTTGATGTAAATATTCTAATAATCAGTTAATTGAGTGTTTGACTTTATTAGAACTATCAATAGAAAGATACAAAAAAAAGCCGCCCTGACGATTCTGTCAGGGCGGCTTTGTTAAGATTTATAAGTAAATAGCTTATTTCCCGAAGAGACCTCCGAGTAATCCGCCAAGTCCACCTTTCTTTTTCCCACTATTCATGACCATACCTGCAACATCATCTAAAATGCTTCCATCGCCATCGGCATCCAATAAAGTTGTGATAAGACTTTGGTTTTGTTTTGGTTGACCACCTAATAGGCCGCCTAACAAACTGCTCATTCCGTTGGCATCACTAACATTACTTTGGGCTTTTTGTTTTCCCAAGAATCCCATTACTATAGGAGCTGCTATTTTAAGGATATTGGCAATAGAACCAGCATCCATTCCTGATTTTTGACTCAAAGCGCTTTCTACTTGCGGTTGTTTGCCACCGAAAACGTGGCCAAGAATACCGGCACCGTCGCTCATAACAGAATTGTCAACACCGCCTCCGAACAATCCTCCAAGATTGTCCAAAATACTTCCATCGTGTTTAGAAGAAAGGGCACTCATCAATCCTTCTGCACCTTGAGGCGAGGATACATTTTTTTTCATCGCACCTAAAATCAAGGGCATTGCCATGCTTAATACATCAGCGGTTTTGTTCTCAGGCTGCCCAGTTTGGCCAGCTACGCCACTAATAAGTTGTTTGCCCATTGGGCTGTTTAGTAAATCTAATAATCCAGACATGTTATAGTTAATTTAATGTTCAGTTTTGAAATGTACAAAAAGTGTTCCAGTATTCCAGTTATGCAAAGCATAATATTATTTCAAAAGAGAAATAATCTGAGAAGCCAATTCGCTCCCAATTCTATCCTGTGCTTCACCCGTTGCGGCCCCAATATGAGGGGTTAAGGATATTTGTGGGTGCATAAGGATTTTTATTTCAGGTTTGGGTTCAGATTCAAAAACGTCCAGACCGGCGAAGGATACCTTACCTTCTTCCAATGCACCAACTAAAGCCACTTCATCAATTACTCCACCTCGGGCAGCATTAACGATCCCGACCCCATCTTTCATGATGTTAAATTCATTATTACCGATTACATAATTTTTTTGTGCGGGTACATGAAGCGTGATAAAATCAGCATTTTGCAGTAGTTCTACTTTGGCTACACTTTCAAAATCAAAAGTAAGAGACTGGCCATCAAAAAAGTCAACCAAAATAGAAGCCTTGTCGATAAAGGGGTCTGAGTAAATTACTTTCATGCCAATACCCAAAGCTATTTTTGCTGTCGCCCGACCAATTCTGCCAAAACCAATTACCCCTAATGTCTTTCCTCTAAGTTCTGAACCACCTGCGTATGCTTTTTTGAGTTGTTTGAATTTGCTATCACCCTCTAAAGGCATATTTCTATTGGCATCATATAAAAAACGAACGCCGCCGAATAAATGGGCGAAAACAAGTTCTGCTACAGATTCTGAAGAAGCGGCTGGTGTATTGATTACATGTAATCCTTTTTCCTTTGCATAGGCCACATCAATATTATCCATACCAACACCACCACGACCAATAAGTTTTAGTGAAGGACAATTGTCGATGATGTCTTTACGTACTTGGGTTGCACTACGTACCAATAATCCTATCACCTTATTCTCATTGATGTAGTTTGCCAATTGTTCTTGGGCAACTGTAGTTGTAATAACTTCAAAGCCTGCTGCCTCAAGATCAGTTATCCCCTTTTTTGATATACCGTCGTTTGCTAATATTTTCATTGTAAATCGATTAACCTTTTCTTTCCATTTCACTCATTATATCCACTAAAGTACCAACACTTTCAAGAGATAGGGCATTGTACATAGATGCTCTGTAACCGCCTACAGAACGATGTCCGTTTAGTCCGTTTATGCCTGCCTCTTTCCACATGGCGTCAAAAGTATCCTTCAATTTATCATCCGTTAGGCTGAAGGTTGCATTCATGTTTGAACGATCTTCTTTCTTTGCAAATCCTTTAAAAACAGGATTTAATTCTATTTCGGAATACAGTAGTTGAGCTTTTTTATCATTTATTTCCTCAATAGCGGCTATTCCACCTAAGTTCTTGAGCCATTCTAGAGTCAACATAGAAGTATATACAGCAAAAACAGGAGGTGTATTGAACATACTATCCTTACTGATATGTACTTTATAGTCTAACATAGAAGGAATCTTTCTAGATACCTTGCCAAGTATATCTTCCTTTACGATAACAAGGGTTGTACCGGCAGGTCCCATATTCTTTTGTGCCCCAGCATATATCAAATCGAATTGTGTAAAATCCAATTGTCTAGAGAATATATCTGAACTCATATCACAGACCAACGTACTATCTACCTTTGGAATTTTTTTCAACTGGGTTCCAAAAATGGTGTTGTTCGATGTTAGATGCAAATAATCCAATCCTTGGGGAATACTATACCCTTTAGGAATATAATTGAAGTTTTCATCTTTAGATGAACCAACTTCAATGACTTCACCAAAAAGACGCGCCTCTTTTATGGCTTTATCGCTCCAGGTCCCGGTATTCAAATATCCGGCTTTGGTTTCCAACAAATTATAGGCAACCATTAGAAACTCAAGACTTGCACCACCTTGTAAGAACAAGGCCTTATAACCTTTATCCTCAAGACCAAGAAGCTCTAAGGCAAGTGCCCGGGCGTTGTCCATTACCTCAACAAAATCTTTGCCCCTATGCGAAACTTCAATAAGCGAAAGGCCAGAGTCATTAAAATCCATCACAGCCTCTGAGGCTTTTAACAATACCTCTTGTGGTAACACACAAGGACCAGCACTAAAATTATGTTTCTTCATTTTTTATCAAAATTTAGACCGTAAAGGTCTTGAATTAAAAGGGAACAATTGGTATGATTTCATTAATTATTGCACTATGTTTTTAACAGGAATTCAACAGTGTCAACACCATCTGCATAATCGGTCAGACTTGGTTTTTGTGTTTGGCCAAATTTAATTTCATCTTCAAGAATGCCATTTGCGACTACACACTGTATTTTCTCAATATCTGTTGATAGTCGCTTTTTTAATTCATTTAAAGAACTGTACTCTTCATAGAACAAAGTTGCGATAGGCGAGGAGTAACTCTCATCATTTTTGAGCATTAAGAATCCGTTTTCCAGGATTTTAAACTCACTCATTAAATATACAGCCTTGTTGTAATCGTAATTGTTGGCGTATTTTGCCCGATTTATAATCGGATTATAATCGAATATGGCCTCAAAGAAATTATCAAAATTATATCCTTTGGGTACAAAGGCCTTTGAAACATTTCTACAGCCCAGACCATAGTACCTAAAAATATCCTCTCCCAATGCCTTAAGCTGATCTTTGGATTCTTTACCAGTAATTATAGCTATAGAATTTCGGTTTTTACGAATTACATTAGGCTTATGTCCAAAATAATGTTCAAAATAGCGTGAAGTATTGTCACTACCTGTGGCAATTACAGCATCAAATTTTTCCAGTTTACTTTCAGTAAATTCAATTTCCTCCTTTAGGGATGGCATTTGTTCAATTAAAAAACTTGCAATAAATGGAAGTAAAATAGCGTCGTTTGATGATAGTTTAATAACCACTTTGTTGCCCGATAGGATAACGGATAAAAAATCATGAAAACCAACCAGCGGAATGTTTCCCGCCATTATCAATGCTACGGTTTTATGTTGGTTTTTTGCTATATCATAGTTAGACAACCATAATTCCAAATTTACTTTGGTCAATAAGTCTCCCCAACTGTTTAAGGCATAAGTTATATTTTCCTTGGTGAACCAACCATTTTTATGGCCAGCAAGTAGAATAGCATCATTTAATTCTGTGTGCCATGCTTGTTTTGATGGATCGAAGTGGTCTTTATTATTGATTTCGCAATACTCCCTAAAGAATTCTCCGAGTTTTATAAAAGCCTTCACTCTTTCTTTATGGTCCATCATAATATTTGTACAGAAATCTATTTGGGTTTACCTTTGGGCAAAAATAAGCATGCTGAAGTTAATTCAGTTTAAAAGGAAAAGAAAATTATGGCAATTATAATAACAGATGAATGTATAAATTGTGGGGCATGTGAGCCTGAGTGCCCTAATACTGCAATTTATGAGGGCGCTGATGAATGGCGTTATAATGATGGAACTTCTTTGGAAGGTGATGTTGTCTTGCCGAATAGTAAAGCGGTCAATGCTGATGATGTACAAGAACCCGTGAGTGATGAACTTTACTATATAGTAGCGGATAAATGTACAGAGTGTAAAGGTTTTCATGATGAACCACAATGTGCAGCAGTATGCCCAGTTGATTGCTGCGTGCCAGATGAAGATCATGTTGAAACCGAAGAGGAACTTTTAGGAAAGCAAAAGTTCATGCATCCTGAGGACTAGCTATATTCAAGCTTTATTTTCAATAATCTTTGCTGCTATTTCTTTTAGAAATTTAGCACAAACCAGAGCTGTGACCCCATTGATATCCCTTTTGGGATTATATTCCACGATATCAGCGCCTAGAATTGGAACTTCTATTTTTTGTATAATTTGAAGTACTTGCCTGGTGCTTAGACCGCCAGGTTCATGGTGCGAAACGCCAGGTGCAAAGGCAGGATCTAAGGCATCAATATCCAACGATAAATAAATGGGAACATTAAATTTTGGCAGGGATTCAATATCAAAATCCTTCATTGCTAGGATTTCAACCCCAAATTTATCGGCCTGTTCTTTTTGATGGGCAGACAAAGTCCTAATGCCGACCTGTACCAAACGGTTCGCCAATTCTTCTTCCATAATCCGTGCAAAAGGGCACGCATGGGAATATTTATCACCCTCAAACTCATCATAGAGGTCACTATGGGCATCAATATGAAGAATATTCACAGGACCATGAAAGTCGGTAACGGCTTTAAGAATTGGGTAGGTGATTGAATGGTCACCACCTAAAGTAATCAAAGGCCGTTCTTTAGAAATATTTTTGGCTGTAATTTTTTCAATATCAAAATAATCAACTACTTCATAATCCCCTTTATCATCCCAAATTTCTGGTCGAAGTTCTATTCCTGATTCAGAAAAGTAATTAGCAGAATCACTATTGTATGCATTTCTGATTAAAGGAGGTGCCAAAGCCGGGCCCTTCATATAAGACGATTTAGCATCAAATAAAATTCCTTGCAGTCCTATTTTATGATTTTTCATAGCCCCTTTGTTTTCATTGTTTAATGGGAATTAAAGTTAATAAGATATTTGTTTTCGTAACTATGATAAATATACACGGGTAAGACCTATATTTGCAGCGTTTTTAAATAATTTAGGATGAAAGCAGGAATCGTAGGGCTCCCCAATGTAGGTAAATCAACGCTGTTTAATTGTTTGTCAAATGCAAAGGCACAAAGTGCGAACTTTCCGTTTTGCACTATTGAGCCCAACATCGGGGTCGTGAATGTTCCTGATGCAAGATTGGAAAAATTAGAGTCCCTTGTTCATCCAGAAAGGGTTTTGCCTGCAACTGTTGATATTGTTGATATTGCAGGTTTGGTAAAAGGCGCAAGTAAAGGCGAAGGTCTAGGTAACCAATTTTTAGGTAATATACGAGAAACTGACGCTATTTTACATGTACTTCGATGCTTTGATAATGATAATATTGTTCATGTTGATGGTTCGATAAATCCTATTCGGGACAAGGAGACCATTGATATGGAGCTGCAATTGAAAGATTTGGAAACCGTAGATAAGAAATTTGATAAAGTTAAAAGAGCTGCAAAGACAGGGAATAAGGAAGCCCAAAAAGAGGAAGCAGCTTTATTGAAAATAAAGAAAGGGCTTGAAGCTGGTGTTTCCGTAAGGGCAATTGAGCTATCTGATGATGATAAAAGAGATTATGTGAAGCCTTTGCAGTTCATTACTGATAAACCAGTAATGTATGTTTGTAATGTTGATGAAGAAGCAGCTGTTTCAGGGAATGCATATGTGGAAAAAGTAAAAGCAGCTGTGGCCAACGAACATGCTGAGGTTGTAGTTCTTGCTGTAGGTACAGAGGCAGATATCACCGAATTGGAAACCTATGAGGAGCGTCAAATGTTCTTGGAAGATCTTGGTTTATCCGAACCTGGTTCTGCCAAGTTGATTCGCGGGGCTTATAAATTGCTTGAGTTGGAGACATATTTTACCGCTGGGGTCAAAGAAGTCCGCGCTTGGACCATTCCAGTAGGCGCAACTGCTCCACAGGCCGCTGGGGTAATTCATACCGATTTTGAGAAAGGGTTTATCCGCGCTGAGGTTATTGCCTATAATGATTATGTTACTTACGGTAGTGAGGCCAAAGTAAAAGAAGCCGGTAAAATGCGGGTAGAGGGTAAGGAGTATGTTGTTCAAGATGGTGACGTTATGCATTTTAGATTCAACGTCTAGTTAATTTAGAGCAATTTTTTATACGACGTCCATGTTTGATATGGCATTGGGTATTGTAATCCATAAGAAAACTTTCGCTGTATAATAAAGTAAAAGTTTTAGGTTGGCTGTATGGGTAAAAATGCATCGGTCACAAGTAGCGGTATTTTATTTGCCATAATTGGGGTGGTACTTTTTTCAGCTAAAGCTGTAATGGTGAAAATGGCCTATACTTATGGTATAGACCACCTAACGCTGCTTTTATTCCGTATGGTGTTTGCTTTTCCTTTTTATTTGCTGATAGCTTTCCTGACAAAACCATTGCATCCTAAGGAGTTAAGGAATAAGGATTATTTGTGGATTGTAATTTTCGGTTTTATAGGGTACTATCTCGCAAGTTTATTTGATTTTATGGGACTGCAGTATTTAAAAGCAGGGCTGGAGCGCATAATTCTTTTTATATATCCAACCATAGTCGTGTTATTGTCGTGGTTCATTTTTAGGAAAAGAATCACAAAACTCCAGGTTCTTGCAATAGGGGTAACGTATTTTGGGGTGCTTATCACATTTTGGGATGAGGTAGGTGCCAATGAAAACTCCATTCTATTGGGCGTTTTTTTGATTTTCTTAAGTGCCTTTACATTTGCATCCTATTTGGTGGGTAGCGGTTGGTTGATACCAAAATTTGGAGTTATGCAATTTACTTCATATGCGATGATAGTATCTACAATATGTATTGTTGTTCATTATCTGTTTATTAATGGGTTCAATTTATCCAGCTATCCCAACGAAGTATACCTATTGGGTATAGCAATGGCAATTTTCTCCACCTTGATACCTTCCTTCTTGGTTTCAGCGGCAATAAATAGGCTAGGCGCTTCCGCTTTCTCAATTTTTGGAAGCTTGGGACCAGTATCCACTATAATCCTTGCTTTTTTCTTTTTGGACGAAACCATCTCCGTACTACAGATTTTTGGGATGATGGTGGTTATTAGTGGGGTTATGCTTGTTTCAAGAAAAAAAGTTTGAAGCTATAATTCAAATCAAGGAAAAAGCAATATGTAAATAAGAAGATTTTGATTGGAGATGCCAAATAACAAAAACATTTAGAAGGCCCTACATTTAATTATATCAACAAAAATGGTACTTTCGTTGTTAATTACTTTCCAAGCATAGTGCTTTGATTTTTGCTTTGAAATTTTATATTAGCAGGGTTAAACCCTGACGCATTATGGCACAGTCCCAATATACCGAAGATAATATTCGATCACTCGATTGGAAAGAGCATATTCGTTTACGCCCTGGAATGTATATTGGTAAATTAGGCGATGGTTCATCAGCCGATGATGGTATTTATATCCTTTTAAAAGAAACCTTGGACAACTGTATCGATGAGTTTGTGATGGGTGCAGGTAAAACCATTGATATTTCCATAAAAGACAATATTGTTCGGGTTAGGGATTATGGACGTGGTATTCCTCTAGGCAAGGTGGTCGACGTGGTTTCTAAAATGAACACTGGCGGAAAATACGACAGCCGTGCGTTTAAAAAATCAGTAGGATTGAATGGGGTAGGTACTAAGGCCGTAAACGCATTGTCCAGTTTTTTTGAGGTGCAATCCTCGCGAGATAATCAAATAAAGACAGCACAGTTCAATCAAGGTAATTTAATTTCTGAGGAAGGACCTATAGAGACTTCAAAACGCAAGGGTACAAGAGTTTCCTTTACTCCTGATGAGGCTATATTCAAAAAATATAAATATAGGAATGAGTATGTAGAACGCATGCTCAAGAACTACGTGTATTTAAATCCTGGGTTAACAATAGTTTTCAATGGGGAAAAGTTCCACTCTGAAAACGGATTGAAGGATTTACTAGAGGATAATAATAATGCTGATGATCTTTTATACCCTATCATTCACTTAAGAGGGGATGATATAGAAGTTGCGATTACCCATAGCAAGACCCAGTATAGCGAAGAATACCATTCTTTCGTCAATGGACAACATACTACCCAAGGTGGCACACACCATGCAGCATTCCGTGAAGCATTGGTAAAGACCATTCGTGATTTCTATGGAAAGAATTACGAAGCTAGTGATATTCGAAAGTCGATTATTTCGGCGATTGCCATAAAGGTGATGGAGCCTGTCTTTGAAAGTCAGACCAAAACCAAATTGGGATCTACTGATATGGGAGGTGATTTCCCTACAGTACGCTCATACATCAACGATTTTGTCGGAAAGTATTTGGACAACTATCTGCATAAGAATCCAGATACGGCCGAGAAGTTACAACGTAAGATCATGATGGCCGAAAAGGAGCGAAAAGAGCTTTCGGGGATTCGTAAATTGGCTAGGGCCAGAGCTAAAAAGGCAAGTCTACACAATAAAAAATTGCGCGATTGTCGAGTACACTTAGGCGATATGAAAAACGAACGTCGTCTGGAAAGCACCCTTTTTATAACCGAGGGCGACTCGGCTTCAGGTTCAATCACTAAATCTCGTGATGTAAACACCCAAGCGGTATTTAGTTTACGGGGAAAGCCTTTAAACTCTTATGGAATGTCAAAAAAGATTGTTTATGAGAATGAGGAATTCAATCTTTTGCAAGCCGCGTTGAATATAGAGGAATCAATGGAAGACCTTCGTTACAATAATATTGTAATTGCGACTGACGCCGATGTAGATGGTATGCACATTAGATTGTTGTTGATTACCTTTTTTCTGCAGTTTTTCCCTGAAATGATCAAGGAGAACCATCTCTATATTCTGCAAACACCGCTATTCAGGGTTCGCAACAAAAAGGAAACATTTTATTGCTATAGCGATGAAGAGCGTAGAAAGGCAATTAATAAGTTAACGGGCAAGCCAGAAATAACGCGATTTAAGGGTTTAGGTGAAATTTCGCCTGATGAATTCCAAAACTTTATAGGAGAAGATATTCGATTGGAACCGGTAATGCTCGATAAGGCCATGTCTATTGAAAACCTACTAAAATTCTATATGGGTAAAAACACCCCTGACCGTCAGGAATTCATCATCAATAATCTTAAAGTAGAAATTGACCTAGTAGAAGAAAATCAATTATAAATCAAGATAATACGATTCTTTCTTTATGGAAGATAATGAAGAACTGAACGAAGCACAAAACGAAGACCAACCCATTGAAGATGGTTCAGGAATAGATGATTCCCAAGATGCCCTGACCAAGGTTACGGGAATGTATAAGGATTGGTTTTTAGACTATGCCTCGTATGTGATATTAGAGCGTGCGATACCAGCCATTGAAGATGGCTTTAAACCGGTGCAGCGCAGAATTTTACATTCACTTAAGGAGTTAGACGATGGGCGGTACAATAAAGTAGCGAATGTTGTTGGTCATACTATGCAGTATCACCCGCATGGCGATGCCAGCATAGCCGATGCTATGGTGCAAATTGGGCAAAAAGACTTGTTGATCGATACCCAGGGTAACTGGGGGAATATTTTAACAGGGGATAGGGCAGCAGCTTCAAGGTATATTGAGGCGAGACTTTCGAAATTTGCTCTCGAAGTGGTTTTTAGCCCAAAGATTACGGAATGGCAACTTTCATATGATGGCCGTAGAAAAGAACCTGTAAACCTTCCAGTCAAATTCCCGTTGCTATTAGCTCAAGGAGCAGAGGGTATTGCAGTGGGGCTATCAACAAAAGTACTGCCCCATAATTTTAACGAGCTTATTAGTGCATCTATAAAACATCTGAAAGGGCAACGTTTTACCATATACCCAGATTTCCCAACCTCGGGCATCATCGATATAACTAATTATAACGATGGAATGCGGGGTGGTAAAATCAGAGTAAGGGCAAGAATTTCACAATTGGACAAAACCACATTGGTCATCAACGAAATACCTCATGGCACCAATACATCTTCTTTAATAGATTCAATCCTTAAGGCCAATGAAAAAGGAAAAATTAAAATAAAGAAGATTGAGGACAACACAGCTGCCAAGGTGGAGATTTTGGTGCACTTGCCCAGTGGAATATCCCCTGATAAAACAATTGATGCGCTTTATGCATTTACTTCCTGTGAATCTTCTATTTCACCTTTAGGATGTATCATTGAAGACAATAAGCCCCTTTTTACTGGAGTGTCCGAAATGTTAAGGCAATCAACAGATTTATCAGTGGATTTGTTAAAGGCTGAGCTGGAAATTCAGCTTTCAGAACTGGAAGAACAATGGCATTTTGCATCATTAGAGCGTATTTTCATTGAAAAAAGAATTTATCGCGATATAGAGGAAGAAGAAACTTGGCAAGGTGTGATCTCAGCAATTGATATGGGGTTAAAGCCGCATACCAAGCATTTAAAACGGGCTGTGACAGAGGAGGATATCGTTCGTTTAACGGAAATTCGTATTAAACGAATTTCTAAATTCGATATTGATAAAGCCCAGCAGTATCTTGATAATTTAGAGGAAAAAATAGCTGAGGTTAAGCATCATTTAGCCAATCTTATAGAATTTGCCATTGATTATTTTAAAAACCTCAAGACTAAATATGGCAAAGGGCGCGGGCGTAAATCTGAAATCCGGATTTTTGACGATATCGAAGCTACTAAAGTAGTAATTCGTAACACCAAACTTTATGTGAATCGAGAAGAGGGCTTTGTGGGGACTTCTTTACGTCGCGATGAATATGTCACAGATTGTAGCGATATAGATGATATTATTGTCTTTACAAAAGATGGTAAGGCAATGGTTACTAAAGTTGACGCAAAAACCTTTGTCGGAAAGAATATTATCCATGTGGCAGTATTCAAGAAAAAAGATAAGCGCACCACCTATAATTTGATTTACAAAGATGGTAAAGGTGGTCCTACCTATATTAAAAGGTTTAATGTGACGAGTGTCACTCGGGACAGACTATATAATCTAACTACAGGAAAGCCCTTGTCATTAGTATATTACTTCTCTGCAAATCCCAACGGTGAAGCAGAAATTGTGACGATTAATCTCAGACAAGTAAGTAGTATTAAAAAACTAAAATGGGATATAGATTTTGCAGATGTTCTCATAAAGGGTAGGGCCTCCAAAGGAAATATCGTCACAAAATATACGGTTAAGCGAATTGAGCTTAAGGAAAAAGGAGTTTCAACTTTAAAACCACGTAAAATTTGGTTCGATGATGTT
>CAZYQR010000015.1:0-20901 GCA_964649755.1 uncultured Maribacter sp.
GGCAAACCATCACTCACATGCTACTTCCTTAAACCCACTTCCAACAGGTATAAGCATTTTATATGTGTCTACTTCCTTCTGCAAATTATAATTCTTCATTTGGTAGTCCGGTGTGTATAAAACATTGTCCCAATAAGTGGTTTGGGGTTCGATGGCTCGAAGGTCTTTGGTTTTTAGCATCCAATTTTTCAATTGATCTCTTAATTTCTTTAAAACATCTTTGTACTTCGTATTTTGAACTTCGTTCCTAAGATTATAAGGGTCGTTTTCCAATACATACAGTTCTTCGGAGGGTCTTTTACCAAAGGCCAATTTGAAATAATCGGTATCGTTAGGTTTTCCTTCCATTTGCATGATTAAAAACTTTGAAATCGAATTATCAATATCGCCATATTGCCCTACGGACTGATGCACTTTGGGATTCCCGGCTGGCCAACGGTCGGGCTCAAAATTTTTTATGTATAAAAAATCCTTGTTGCGAACCGCCCTTACGGGATAACTTAAGTCCCCTTTACGCACATTGGCATGTCGTTCGCGCTCAAGAAAAACCATCTCCCTTTCCTGGATGTTTGCATCACCTTTCAATAGGGGTATAAGGCTTCGACCCGAAAATTCCTTCGGGATTTCCTTGTCGGTAGCCTCCAAAAATGTAGGGCCAAAATCAATGAAGTTCACAAATTCTGAAATTTTCCTTCCTGGCACTATTTTTCCCTTCCAATAAATGGCCAAGGGCATCCGTGTGCCAAAATCATAAAGATTCGCCTTGGCCCTTGGAAAGGGCATGCCGTTATCGCTGGTCATCACAATAATGGTATTTTCCAGCAAACCTTGCATTTTCAATGATTTGATAATATTCCCCGATTCGCGATCAAAACGCTCCACTTCAAAATAATAGTCCATCATATCATTTCGTACACATGGGCTGTCGGGCAGAAACTCAGGTAACTCTATATTATCGGCTTCCATTCCTGCTTTTACTCCAGCATTTGTCTCATAACTTCGGTGTGGGTCCTGACTTCCAAACCAGTATACAAAAGGTTGATTCTTATCCTTTGCATTTAAAAAGGAATCAAAATCAGGATAGTCCTTTCCGGCGGGATTGTTTTCATAACCACCCTTTTCAAAATCCCCTGGGCCCCATCCCTTTCTGCTTTTACCCGTATGATATCCTGAATCTTGCAGAAGCGAAATCCAATTGGGAAACTTTTTAGGAAAAACCGACCATAGGTTTCCGGCACTTTCCAATTGATGGGGATATCTACTCGCGAGAATACTCGCTCTAGAAGGAGAGCACGAAGGTGCCGCACAATAGGCGTTCTCAAACAAAGCGCCTTCATTTGCCAACCAATCAAAAGTAGGAGTGCGTACCACGGGATCTCCATATATTCCTGCATGGGGATAGGACCAATCGTCTGCAATTAAAAAAACTATATTCGGTCTTGATTCCTGTAGAGGTTGTTCAATTGTAACAGGCTTGCCTCCTAAGAGTATCAATACTAAAAAAAGTGGTAACAGTGGCATGGGGAATATCCTAAATCCCCAGGTTGGTGATGTCATTTTCATTGTTTAATTTTCAGGAATAATGATTTTAAATATACCAATTAAAACAAATGCTATGGCAAAAATTAAAATATTGGTCGTCGGTTGCGGCAATATGGGTACTCCCCATGCCCGTGCCTATCATCAGTTGGACGGTTTTGAAATCGTAGGGCTGGTAAGTCGCAAGCCCGAAAGTCGAGATCGCCTTTCCAATGAATTGGGCGGTCTGCCAACTTTTGACGATTTTGAAAATGCATTAGCCGTTACAAAACCAAATGCGGTTTCCATAAACACCTATCCCGATACACATGCAAAATATATTAAGTCCGCTTTGAATTTTGGCGCCCATGTCTTTGTTGAAAAACCCTTAGCGCTTACCATTGAAGAAGCTGAAAGTTTAACGCAATTAGCAAAAGAAAAAAATAAGAAAATGGTGGTGGGCTATATTCTCAGGGTGCACCCTGCATGGACCAAATTTGTAGAAGTTGCTCGCAAACTAGGCAAACCTTTAGTCATGCGCATGAACCTGAACCAACAAAGTTCCGGCGATAAATGGTATACCCATAAACAATTGATGCAATCTATGTCTCCTATTGTTGACTGTGGGGTTCATTATGTTGATATTATGTGTTTGATGACCCAATCGGTCCCAATAAGTGTAAGTGCTATAGGAGCAAAGCTTTCGGATGAAATTGCCGATACCATGTACAATTATGGCCAGTTACAAGTACGTTTCAAAGACGGATCTGTGGGCTGGTACGAAGCAGGTTGGGGTCCCATGATGAGTGAAACGGCAGTTTTTATTAAGGATGTCATTGGGCCCAAAGGTTCCGTTTCAATTTCCGATGAAATAAAAGGCGATTCACAGGATATTGAGGGCCATACCAAAACAGGTGGTCTAAAACTGCATCATAGCTCATTGACAGATGCTGGGGAATTTGCAAAAAAAGATGAGTTTATCAGCATGGCCGATGAGCCCGATCATGATGGCTTGTGTCGGTTAGAGCAAGAATATTTTCTTAAGGCCATTTCAGATAATCTCGATTTGAGCAATCACCTTAGGGATGCTGTGAATAGCTTGCGCATTGTTTTGGCAGCGGATGAATCTTTCAGAACAGGTAAGACAGTTGAATTATAGGTGGGAAAATCAAGAGCCTGTTTTGAAATATGTGATTGAAATTTTTATAGGCTTTTTTTGATGCAAAACGAGGCATAATTTTCAAGCATAGCAGGGCTACGGTTTAAAATTTTAACGAAGTAATGCGCAAAAAGAGGCATAAAACGAAAATTGGCATATTACAAAACAGGCTCTAAGATTACTCCGGTAGTCTACTTTTCACCAATGCTATTTGGCCCATATGATTGGCCTCATGCTCCAAAATATGAAACCAAGCCCAGTGGTTATTCATGCTTTCCTCTATGGTTGCTGCAAACCACGCATCATCTTTGGTTTTAAGACCTGCCAGTGTTTTTTGCCGAACCTGATCCCATAGGTCTAAATAGTACTTTATGGGCTTTCCTTTTAGTTTTTCCCTTGCTTCGCCACCCAAACCAGCGGCAATTCCCCAAAATTCCTTTTCATCATCAGTCCATATCCGTTCTTCCAAGGTTTCCACTTGATAGTAGGCTTCCGTGGCCACCAAATGCATGATTATTGCACCAATACTATTGGCCTTGTCGTCAAATAAGTAATCTGTTTCTATTTGGTTCAAATCACGGATATCTTCTGTAATTCTATCCTTTATTTCTTCCAACATATCCACCATTATACCAATTTGAGGCGTATATCCCTTTTCTGGTTTAATCTCGTACTGTGCATTCACGAATGAAACCGATAAACATAAAATTAATAGCACTACTAGTTTCTTTCTAGCTTCCATAATATTTAGATATAATAATAGGTTCTTTAATTGAAAATAGGCTTCTTAACTAAATAAATCAGGCCTTTGCCTTGCTGTTCAAAAATGCGTTTGGTTCTTAGATAGCGGTTCAGGTTGTATTCATCGTAGTTTTTGGAAGCCTTGTCCATGCTACTTATCCGTACCCTTCCTGAGGCATGAATGAATTCATTATCGCCGATCCACATGCCTACATGCACAACTTTTTCAGCCGTTGTATCTGTAGCTTTCCTGCCAAAGAACAATAGATCGCCTTCAATCAGATTATCAAAATTCTTTGTTGAGTCAATAGATTTTCCAGTGTGTACTTGCTGGGATGCATCTCGAGGAATGACCATTCCGTTTAAAAAGTATATGGTCTTGGTAAAGCCACTACAGTCAACTCCTTTGGTAGAAGTGCCTCCCCAGAGATAGGGCACACCTATCAAAGTTTTTCCTGTGGATACCAAAGTTTCAACAGTCGGGTTTAGATTATTTAACCAGACATCATAGGGTTCCGCCTCATCTTTACGAACATAGGCATTACGCCCATCAGGAAATCTTACAATATAGCTTTCGTCGGCATACTTTAAGATGGTCAGCATGTTCCCCGCAGTTAAATCGGAAACAATAGAAGTGTTTTCATAGGGACCTGAATAGGCATGCCCATAGGTTTGGGTATAAATGATTTTCTCATCACCGTCCCAATTTTCGGCTTTTTGTTCATCGGCCAATTCTATTCCTCCAGCGTCTACCCAGGCTAAATATTTGTCTGGGGTTTGTACATAGTACCAATTATCTTCCTGTTTATAAACTTTTACAATGGTTCCTAAAGTCGCCTGAGTTGCCAATTCAGAGGAATGGCTAGGATTGCTTCGCAAATTAGCTACCGAAATATTGATGATGGCCTTTGTTTTTTTTCCAAGATAATCTGCAGGCAACACTTGAATACTATCAACGAAGGCAATGCTATCAACCGCTAAACGGGTCTTTAAAGCCTTAACGGCCTCAGGAAGGTTAGTTTCACCTTTTAATATGTACTTATCGGTATTTTTTATCGCTGTCACATCAAATAGGGCCACTCTCTTATCAGGGGCATATTCTGCTTTAATTTCAGCCAGCTTAACCTGAATCGGCTCTTCTGGCCTGTTCGGATCTTCTTTACAACCTATTAAAAAAATGATGCTTAACGCAATTGCACAATTATGAAGTATTGATTTCATTTTAATCCTTTGTTTTTGTAAAAATACGGATATTCCGTCATCTCCTTTAAATCATCATGTTCAAGAGTGAGGTGATACCCGCCTGAAAACTTCGTCCTTTTTGATTAATTTCGCCTTGCATGAACAAATTAAAGGTCATAGAGCTTTTTGCGGGTGTTGGAGGGTTTCGTCTAGGTCTTGAAAATACCGGTAATTACGAGGTGGTATGGTCTAATCAATGGGAACCATCAACTAAGACCCAGCATGCCTCTATGGTTTATGAAACCCGTTTTGGTCCTCAAAATCATAGTAATAAAGATATTTCCGAAGTGCCAATAACAGATATCCCCGATGCAGATATATTGGTGGGCGGATTTCCTTGCCAAGACTACTCTGTTGCCACAACCTTACAGAACTCTAAAGGATTGATTGGGAAGAAAGGGGTTTTATGGTGGTCTATACATCGTATTCTATCGGAAAAAGTAAATCCCCCAAAATATTTAATCCTTGAAAACGTAGATCGCCTTTTAAAATCGCCATCTTCCCAACGAGGACGTGATTTTGCGATAATGCTCAAAAGTTTGGACGATTTGGGGTATGCAGTGGAATGGAGAGTCATCAATGCGGCCGATTATGGGATGCCACAACGCCGTAGACGTATATTTTTCTTGGGATATCATAAAACCACACCGCTATATAAATCCTTGAATACATCGAATAAAAAGGATTGGATTTGCGCAAAGGGGACTATTGCAAATGCTTTTCCCGTACAAAACACGCCGGAACAATATCACAGTTTCAATATTACAGGTAATTTGGTTGAAATTTCAGAACAATTTAACTTAGGGGAAAAACTATCACCTTTTGCAAATAGTGGTGTGTCTGTTAATGGGCAAGTGCACACAGCCAAAACAAGTCCAAATTATGCCGGACCAAGAACCGTACTTGCGGATATACTACAAAATGGGGAAGTAACTCCAGACTTTTTGATTCCAATTGAGGATTATCCTAAATGGGAGTATTTAAAAGGGGCCAAAAAAGAGGTGCGTACCGCTAAAAACGGTTTTGAATACAACTATAGTGAGGGTGGAATGATTTTCCCGGATGCGTTGGACAATGCCTCACGTACCATAATTACTGGGGAGGGTGGTAAAAGTCCGTCTAGGTTCAAGCATGTAGTACAAACGGCAAAAGGCTTGCGCCGATTAACCCCGGTTGAACTGGAACGTTTGAACATGTTCCCGGACAATCACACCTTATTGGAAGGTGTTTCAGATACTAAACGTGCTTTTTTTATGGGCAATGCCTTGGTCGTTGGAGTTGTAGCACAAATCGGAAGAGTGCTGTACAGTAAGATCAATAGCTAGGGTGTGGGCTTACAAAGTAGTTTTAAACTAGGCCTACGGAAAGAGCAGCAACTTTCGGAATTGCTGGAATCCATTTACCAAAAACACCTCAAGCATTACGATTTTGAGCGCTTCAATGTAATGAAAAGACAGCCCTAAGGCATTGATCTTGTATTAACCCGCCGCAGAACCCAAAATGAGTTCTTAATTGATGTAAAAACCCATTAATTTGATTCTAAGGCTCGATTTTTTGATTGAAAAATGGATTGCCAAGCGATTGGTCTAGGCAATTTTACAAACTGCTTGGTCTGTACAGAAAAAAATCAACGCTTCGTATTTCAATAAATATGTATTTCATCGATAAAGCAATACACGTTCGAAGGTATAGCGGCTTATTAAAGCCATATTACTGATTAAAAACCGACTAAATAGTCTGTTTGGCAAGATATTGTGTAGCAGCATATCTTAAAAGAATATTGTATCTTATCAGATATTTAGATACAATTGAGTTGTCCTAAATCCCATAATTATGAACTAAAAAGCCTAGGCTCTCAATGAGTAAGCAATAATTCTTCAATAGTGCCAACCAACCAAAGAACAAATGATCAAATTCTTCCGAAAAATTAGACAAATATTACTGACTGAAAAGAAAATTAAAAAAACTAACTATCCAATCGTTATGAATCATGCTACAAAATTCATGTTTACCTATCTGCTTCTCATCTTGTGTGGTTGTTCTGGTGGGCAAAGAACTTATGATGTCCTTATAAAAAATGGACAAATCTTCGATGGTTCTGGTGAGCCCGCTTTTATTGGCGACATCGGAATCAATTCCGATACCATCGCAGCTATTGGAGAACTCGATAATGCCAAAGGATTGCAAGAAATTGATGCCAAAGGATTAGCGGTAGCACCAGGCTTCATAAATATGTTGAGTTGGGCTACAGAATCTTTGATAGAAGATGGAAAATCCCAAAGTGATATTCGGCAGGGCGTCACTTTAGAGGTTTTTGGCGAAGGTTGGTCTATGGGACCATTGAATGAAGCATCTAAAAAAGCAATGCAAGGCATTTCTGACGGTAGCATCAAATACGATATTACGTGGAATACTTTGGATGAATATTTACAATTTCTTGAGAAGAAGGGCATATCACCCAATATAGCTTCATTTGTAGGAGCCACTACGCTGCGGATCAATACTGTGGGTTTCGAGGACAGGGCGCCTACAGCTAAAGAATTGGATTCAATGTGCCAGATGGTGCGACAAGCGATGGAGGAAGGTGCCCTGGGCATAGGTTCATCATTAATATATGCGCCGGCATTCTATTCGAGTACCGAAGAGCTTATTGCCCTTTGCAAAGTAGCTTCTGAATATGATGGCATGTACATTTCACATATGCGCAGTGAGGGTAACAAGCTCCTAGAAAGTTTAGACGAGCTTATTCGCATAGCTGATGAGGCTAAGATTAGGGCAGAGGTCTACCATCTAAAACAGGGAGGAAAGGACAATTGGCATAAACTCGACCAGGTTATTGCCAAAATAGATTCGGCCCGGAAAGCAGGGCATCATATTACCACAGACATGTACAATTATACGGCTGGGGCAACTGGTCTGGATGCCTCCATGCCCCCATGGGTTCAGGAAGGCGGCTATGAAAAATGGGCCGAAAGATTACAAGATCCCAAAATCCGAAAGCGATTGTTAAAAGAAATGACCACTCCCACTGACGAATGGGAAAGTTTGATGATGGGCACGGAATCATACGATGACATCATACTCATAGGATTTAAGAACGATAGTTTAAAACACCTCACAGGTAAATCGCTGGCTGAAGTGGCTAAAATGAGAAATACCTCCCCGGTGGAAACAGCAATGGATTTGGTGGTCCAAGATGGCAGCCGTGTGGGCACAGTTTATTTTTTAATGTCCGAGGAAAATGTAAAAAAGCAGATTAAACTGCCTTATATGAGCTTTGGTTCTGATGCAGAGTCTTCTGCCCCAGAAGGTGTGTTTTTGGAATCTAGTACACATCCTAGAGCCTATGGGAACGTTGCTCGCCTATTGGGAAAATACGTGCGTGAGGAAAAATTAATAGCATTGGAAGAAGCCATCTTTAAACTAACCACCTTGCCGGCTACAAATTTAAAAATCAAAAAACGAGGAGCCTTAAAAGAAGGCTATTTTGCAGATTTGGCCATTTTTAACCCCGAGACCATTCAAGACCATGCCACTTTTGAAAAGCCCATGCAATATGCCACAGGAATGCAACACGTCTTTGTAAACGGCAAACAGGTACTTAAAGATGGGGAACATACAGGCGCATTGCCCGGAAAAGTTGTAAGAGGGCCGGGATATAAAATGAAAAACTGAATTTTTTAACTATGAGAACATGTACGCTACTAGTTTTATTTCTGCTTTTTTCCTGTAAACCCTCGACAGAAAAAAAAGAAACAAGCTCCTCCAGGGATATTCATGACCAAGCTATTTTGGTAGATACCCATAATGATGTGCTTTTACAGATCATGGAAAAAGGTGTGGTTTTAGATCAGGACCAGAAAGGTGTATCGCATACAGATCTTCAACGCCTAAAAGAAGGTGGGGTTGATGTACAGTTCTTTTCCGTTTGGTGTGATGGTAATCAAGCCAACCCATTTGAATACGCCCTGGTCGAAATGGATTCTTTGGATGCTGTGGCTGATCGGAATCCAGATAAAATTGTACAAGTAGACAATACGCAAGAGGCCATGAATATTGTTGGTGAAAACAAAATTGCAGCATTTTTTGGTGTTGAAGGTGGGCATATGATAGAAGATGATTTGAGCAAATTGGATTCACTCTATAATCGAGGTACACGGTATATGACCCTTACTTGGAACAATTCTACTTCATGGGCTACAAGTGCTTCCGATGAAACTGTCGAGGATGGGTCTTTAAACTCAGAGGGCAAGAAAGGGCTGACAGACTTTGGAAAAGAAATAGTTCGTCGTATGAATGCGCTAGGTATGATGGTCGATATCAGCCATGTTGGCGAACAGACTTTTTGGGATGTTATTGAAACTACGAACAAACCTGTAATAGCCTCACATAGTTCGGTTCATGCTATTTGTCCTGTTCCCAGAAACTTGAAGGATAACCAAATTAGGGCTATAGCCAAAAATGGTGGCGTAGTACAGATTAATTTTTATGCTGGGTTCATTGATCCAAATTATGATAGAAAACGCAATGCCTTTATGCTCAAACATAAAATTGAAAATGATTCTTTAGTAAAAAATGGGGTCAACCTATACGTTGCTGAAGAAATTCTTTTTTCAAAGTATGTTGCCGAAGTACAATCATTTAGGCCAACATTAGATCAATTGGTAGAGCATATTACCTATGTTGTTGCTTTAGTAGGGGTAGATTATGTTGGGTTGGGTTCCGACTTTGACGGCATCCCTTTGGCCCCAATAGGTTTGGATGATGTAACCTCTTACCCTTTAATAACCGAAGCTTTGGTTGTCAAGGGATACAGTGCCGAGGAGATCCATAAAATTCTTGGCGGCAATCTACTACGAGTACTAAAAGCCAATGAGGTCTATTAATAAAATAGCAATATGAGAATACTTACTTTACTAGCACTAACCATCATTTTTTCCTGCAAAACATCCTCCGAGAAAAAAGAGGAACCCCAATCAACATCCCTTCATGTTTTGGAATCCCAGTTGGATTCCCTTTTCAACTCATATATAACACCTGATGATCCAGGCGCTGCGCTTATGGTCGCCTACGAAGGTGAAATGTTGGTTGGAAAAGGTTATGGGATTCGCGATTTGCAAAATAAAACACCTATCACAAAAAGCACCAACATGCGCATGGCTTCGGTAAGCAAACAATTCACCGACCTCAGTCTATTAACCTTAATGGATCAAGGAATGTTGTCGCTCAATGATACGGTTTATAAATTCTGGCCTTTTGAGGTGTTTAAAAACATTACGGTAACCCAACTAATCAATCATACATCAGGATTGGCAGACTATGAGGAAGCATTTATGACAGATTGGGATCGAACCAAAGTTGTTGAAAACAAGGACATATTGCATTGGTTGGGCACCAATCCCCCTCCCCGATTTAATCCCGGTGAAAAATGGGAATACTCGAATACCGCATATATTGTTTTGGCGCTTTTGACCGAAAAATTGAGTGGGCAGGATTTTGCAACCTATGCAAAGGAAGCTGTTTTTGAAAAAGCAGGCATGAAAAACACGAACTACTATACGCTGGCTCATCCTATTGACATTAATGAGCGATCCTTTTGTTATGAAAAGGACAGTTTGGTTGGTTGGAAAAAAGTCGACGGCTTTTTTATGAATGGTGTATTGGGCGATGGGGCGGTTTACACCAGCATCACAGATTACTTTGCATATGACCAGGCCCTACGAAACAGAACTATCCTTTCTGATTCATTACATCAAATGATATTTGAGCCTAGTTCCATGCCGTTACCTGACAAATCAAAGTATACATTTTCCTTTTTGAAAGGCGCTGAGGAAAAATATGGTATGGGTTGGTTTATAACTGATGATTTTGCCCTGCATACCGGCAGTTGGAACGGAACAAGGACCATTGTGGTTCGAAATAAAAATAAACCCTTGACCATCGCTATTTTTATGAATTCAGGAGAAGGGGAAACCAGATCTAAACTTATCGAAGGTACCTATAAACTGGTGGCTGACTATTTGAAAAACTAAAATGAAAAAATGAAAAGTATAATCAAATATTTTCTTATCGCCCTCGTAGTAAAGGGATATTCATTAAATGCCCAGCAAGAAACAAATAACCAGAAGTTGGATGCCATGATTGTACAAGGCATAAAGGATTGGAAAGTTCCCGGACTGGCTGCAATTGTTGTTAAAGATGGGAAGGTGGTTTTTCAAAAAACCTATGGGGTCAAAAATGTACAGACCAAAGAACCCGTGAATGAAAACACCTTGTTTGCTATGGCCTCAACGACAAAGGCCATCGTTGCCCTGTCTCTTGGAATGTTGGTCGACGAAGGCAAGCTAAAGTGGGATGATAAGGTGGTTGAACACCTCCCATATTTTAGGCTCTCCGACCCCTATATCACTGCCAACGCCCGTGTAAAGGATCTCTTGACACATAATCTGGGTATTGGCAATGCAGATTTGCTTTGGTTCATCGATAGCACATCTACCCGACAAACCCTTAAAAATTTTCAACATGCAAAAAAAGCATATCCGCTACGTGGGGGCTTCGTGTATCAAAACATTATGTATGTGGCTGCAGGAGAGGTCATAGGGGCGGTAAGTGGCAAGCACTGGACAGATTTTGTAAAGGAAAGGGTCTTTACGCCCTTGGAAATGAATCGTACACAAGCTAAAGCCATCAATATTCGTAAGGCGGGTAATTATGTGACCCCATACGATTACGACCCAGAAGAGGGAATTGTTAGGTTGCCTCATTCTTTTGCCGATCAAATTGGGGCTGCAGGGATGATTTGGTCTGCTCCCAAGGACATCAGCAATTATTTGACATTTTTGGTCAACGATGGGGTGTACAAAAATGATACCTTGGTGAAACCAGCGACCTTTAACTATCTATTTAAACCACACGCTTTACAGCCTGAAGGAGGCATGTACCCCACCACCGCCCTGACCAAGCCAAACTGGAATACCTACGGTCTCGGATGGTTTCAACAAGATTATCGCGGTTCAAAACTCGACTTTCATACAGGCAGCCTTGGCGGGTTGGTCGCAATTGCAGGAGTGGTGCATGATAAAAACATGGCTGTTTACGTATTTGCCAACCTAGACCATGCTGAATTGCGCCATGCCATTATGCTCAAGGCCATAGATTTATTTGTTTTCAATGATGATGGTCGCGATTGGCATGCAGAAGTTTTTGAGCTGTATAATGGGATTACTGAAAAAGATCTCGAAAAGCAAAAAAAGAAAGTTGATGAACGCGTAAATAACACAAAACCAAGCTTGCCGTTGAACGCCTATAACGGAGTATATACAAACAAGATGTTGGGAAAGGCGACGGTCACTCAAATTGGCGACAGTTTAGAAGTAAATTTCAATGCCCATATAACATATCGAGCCTCTCACTGGCACTACGATACTTTTATTACCAACAAAGACCCATCATCCGGTGGAAAATTTGAAGTTCGTTTTGATTTAGACAATAACGGAGAAGTAAAACAGCTTGATTTTATGGGGGAAGTATTCACAATAACAGAATGATGGTATGATTATATCCCTTAGAATGTTTAGACATTACAATAAAACTATCAACACTATGCTCCGATGCTTTATTTCCAGTATTTTTTTCTTTTCTTTCTTGAGTTTTTTGCATGCACAAACACCTCAACAATCTTATTTTGAGTGGACAGAATTGCCCTTTAGTAAAGAAGAGTTGACACAGCGTCGTAGCAATTTAGTATCACAACTAAAAATCCAAAACAAAACAGGATTGGTGTTGATTCCCGCTAAAGACGGCTTCTCCTATGGGGAAACCTTTAGACAACTGGATGACTTTTATTATTTCACAGGTTTAGAATTACCAAACGCTATACTGGCTATTGAAATAGCTAATGGCAACACGATTGTATTCGCCCCAGAAATGGACCTGCGTTTTCATAGCAACTCACGGCCCAACGATTTCCCCGGCCGTCCCTTACTTAAGGACCCAGAAATAGCTGCCAAATCTGGACTCATATTAAATAACATTGATGATTTTTCTTCCTTTGTTTCTTCTAAAACCAGTACATCCATTTTGGTAAATAATGGTAGAGAAGGCAATATTGTTTTTGCTTCCACCGAATATATAGCGACACATTCACCTAATCAAGTATTAATGCAGGCCTTAAAGACCAAACACAATATTTCGATATTTGAAAACAGCTATAAAGCAATTGCAGAAGTACGCATGATAAAATCAGCGGCTGAAATTGAAATTATGAAAAAGGCTTCAAGCATTACTGTTAAGAGCATTAAAGAAGCGGCCAAAAGCATTCAACCAGGGATTGACGAACGTTATCTGGAAGGGGTTTTAGAAGGTCACTATAAAAAACTGGGTGCTCAGCGTTTGGCTTTTGGATCCATAATAAAATCAGGCCCAAATTCTTTATGGCCATGGCGTATTTTGGCAACACATTACAACAGAAGAAATCGCATTATGAAAGCTGGTGATTTAGTGGTTTTTGATGTAGGTTGTGAATACAATAACTACGTTAGTGACATTGGAAGAACGTTTCCCGTCTCTGGAAAATTCACCCCACGTCAAAGAGAGATTTTAACTATGGAAGTTGGTGTTGCCGATCAAATTATTGCCTATATAAAACCAGGAATTACATTTAAGGATATACGAAAGCTTACCGACAAAATTATTCCAGAAGATGCTAAAGAATATATGCAGGTTGGGTTATTCTTTGGTCATCATTTAGGGCTTTCAACAGGAGACCCGGATTTACCAGAAGCGGTTCTAAAACCAGGAATGATTTTTACTGTTGAACCTTGGTATTATAACCATGATGAACAACTATCAGTATTCACCGAAGATATTGTTTTAATAACCGAAAATGGATGTGAGGTATTAAGTAAAAACTTACCGAGAACTCCGGAAGCTTTGGAAGAATTAATGAAACAATAATACTTTAGATGTTTATTTAAAGTTGAGAAAGTAAAAATAATACAGCAACAATCATGATAATTGGACTTTTCTATATTCTTGTTCCTCTTTTTTTAATAGGAATGATTGCATTTAAGCGACAGCCAAATATTCTAATTTGGATACTTACAATTTTATCCTTTGGGTTCGTTTTAGTCTATTTATGGGCAACGGCTCGCTGGGAAATAGTCAGTATTTATTTTAGACCAATATTTTTAGTATTATACGTAATAGCTTGTGTGTTAAGCTTTAAGCGAATTAATAAGCCCAAAACCCCACCGAAGAAAATAGTAATGATATTTGCTATTGGACTTCATTTAATATTGATTGTATTTTTTTCAGGCCTGAATTGGTTTTCATTTAAAGGCTATATCCCACTAGAAAACGCGATTGATTTAGTTTCACCTTTTCGGAATGGAAAACAAATTGTATTACATGGTGGTGCAAGCCCATTTACCAATGGACACTTTCATGTTAAACCCCAAAATTATGCTCTCGACATTGTTGGGTTAAACAATCTGGGAATGCGTTCTGCCTCATTTGCTGGAGGTGCCAACCTTGATGATTATGTCATTTATGGAGAACCTGTTTATAGCCCATTGAATGGAATTGTTGTTGTTGCTGTTGACATATATGATGATCAAAATCCTCCAATGACAGATATTGAGCATTTAGCAGGAAACCATATTTTGATTGAAAGCGATGGTGTGGAAATACTCTTAGCACATCTTAAAAAAGGAAGTGTCATGGTTAAAGAAGGAGATACCGTGACTACAAACAGTATTCTTGGTCAGGTAGGTAATACAGGTAACACCAGCGAGCCCCATTTACACATGCATGTTGAGCGTGGGGGAGCTCCCAAAACAATCTTAAATGGCAAAGCTGTTCCGTTTACAATTGACAATCAATTTCTTGTAAGGGGTGATATTATAAAGTCGATTAATAAGAATGACGCCAACCGCTAATACCATATATGCGCTTAGTTGCAAATTACCAATGCGCCTTCTGTATGTAACGTGGTGTTCTATAAAATGAATATCTATAATTTTAATAGCGACGAATTTCCAAAACGTATAGCCTTGCATTCGATTACCTTTAGGCTACAGCGGAGCAGTCCTGTGGACGTTTTCCACAAAATATCATGGCCGAAGCGGTACCAGCAAGATGTTATAAAAATCGGATGGGAGTAAAATATGATGAAATAGGTGTTGATTATAATCTAACTCGAAAAGCCGACAAGTTTTTAACCGAGCAACTACTGTATCACCTAAATCCGAGAAAAGACGGTTATTATTTGGACATTGGCTGTGGGACGGGAAATTACACCAACGAATTTCAAAGAAAAGGTTATCAGTTCATAGGAATTGACCCATCAATTGCGATGTTGGAAAAAGCCAAATCCAAAAACCAATCGATTGAATGGAAAGTTGGAACCGCGGAAAAAACAGGATTAGCCGATAGCAGTTTTGACGGAGTAACTGGCTCTTTGACTATACATCATTGGACTGATTTAAATAAAGGAATTTCAGAGCTTGCCAGAGTTCTAAAACCCAATGGTCGAATTATCATTTTCACATCTACGCCAGAGCAAATGAAAGGTTATTGGCTCAACCATTACTTTCCGAAAATGTTGTCTGATTCCATAAATCAAATGCCAACTTTAGAAAGTATTGAAAGAGCAATGAAAGATGCTGGACTTCAGCTTTTAGGAACAGATAAGTATTTTGTTAAAATTAGTTTACAAGACCAATTTCTGTATTGCGGAAAACAAAATCCCGAATTGTATTTTGATGAGCAAATAAGAAAAGGTATTTCGTCATTCGCAGTATTGGCAAATCGGACGGAAGTACAACAAGGATTGAAACAGCTAAGAAAGGATATTGATAATGGAAAAATTCATGAAATTATAAAGCCCTATGAAAATGATCTAGGGGATTATTTATACGTCATCGGAAAAAACACAGCAGGTTAAAGCCTGTTTAAATAGTTGGAGTGATTTTCCTAAATGGAAATCCAACGCTTATTTACTATCTTAGTTCTCAACACTGCGAAACCAAAAACAAACAAGGTGAGCCTTAAAGAAACGCTCGGTAATCCAAAGGTTGCACCTCTCCCTTCGCTCCTATCTGGATTAAGGCAATAGTGAGCCAGCAAGGTTGAACCAATGCTAGCATTGGTTCAGTATAATTAATTAACTTAAAGAATAATTATGAATCCAATAATCAAGAATATTTTAGCTGTTATATTAGGGTGGTTAGGGGGTAGTGTTGTCAATATGGGGCTTATAAAAATTGGCCATAAGCTATTGCCTATAGCGGGTGTTGATCCTAATGACATGAATGCTTTGGTGGATGTGATGCCAACTTTAGAATTCAAGTACTTTATTTTTCCTTTTTTGGCCCACGCCTTAGGTACATTTTCCGGGGCGACTATTGCTGGTTTAATAGCAGCAAGCCATAAAATGAAATTCTCTTTGGCTATTGGTGGTTTGTTCCTGCTGGGAGGAATTATAGTGAACTACATGCTTCCTGGACCAACTTGGTTTGCGGTCGCGGACATCGTTGTCGCCTATATACCTATGGCCTGGCTTGGTGGAAAATTAGCGGGGAATATCTCAAGGAATAAATGAAATTGAGGTGAATTGAAAGACTATGGCATGCGAATAATATTTCTTATTATACCATTGCTTCTATTTGTTTTGGCCTGTAATACTGAAAAGAAAGAGATATCAGGCTTAGTTGACGATGGGGCAATAGCCGAAATTACCTTTGATAAAATAAAGTGGAGGGTTAAAGAAGGCTTGGACTATCCTTTTAGGGATCGAATGCTTAGTAGCATAGTTTACAATGATACAGTGAGAGCGCTAAATAAGGATGAAATTTTAGATCTCCTTGGAGGGCCAGACCGAAGAAATGATGGTTATCTATACTACATGATATCCCAAAGACGTCTAGGGTTTTGGCCTTTACATACCAAAACATTGGTTATAAAACTATCAGAGGATAGCACAATAGACTGGATCAAGATTCATGAATAGGAAAAACTGAAATATATTGAAATATAGCAGCGGTTGGCATTGGCTATAACCTGCCTTTGGCATGGCAGGCAGGTTCATTGTGGAATCTGAACACTAAACACCATAGTCCAAGCATAGGCATTCTAGGACAATTACTGCGAAGATTGTTAGGGGCGGGTTCGCTTTTAGACGTAATATTTACCTAATAAATGATGGTAATTCTATACCTTTTTCTAAGGGTATAAAATTTAGAAGTGCTTTTTGTGTTCTCTGGTATTTATAACTTTAATACGAATAACACATAAATCCCTGTTAATCAACATTTAAAATTTGTCTCCGTCAGATTTTTCAGCTATCTTTTGCCTATGATAAGTTTAGAGAAATTAGATAATAGTAATAAGGAATTTTTGGAGAAATCCATTCATCACTTGGAGGCTACTGGCTTTGAAAGTATAAAAGCTGATATTGATGGGTATGATACCCCAAAGTCATATCTTAAAAAAGGAAGTGATATAAAAATTACCCCAGATATAGTGGCCCTTAAAAATGGAATGAAGTATTTTTTTGAGATAAGCCTTAAATCAGAAAATCCACTGCTATTAAAATCAAAATGGTTGTTTTTGGATGCCTTGAGCCGATTGAAATCAAATAGATTCCGGATAATAACCACAAAAGGGCATTATAAGTTCACTGAAAATATGTTGGATGATATAAATCTGACCAATAAAACGCCTATTAGAATTTAGTTGCCTGCACGCTTTACTTTTTTAGCATCCCTATATGTGGAATACCATCCTCTAAATAGCCCTCGCCCACTTGTTTAAATCCAATGGAATTATAGAATTTCTTTAAATAAGCCTGAGCTGAAAGATGTATTTTAGTTTCGTTCAAATGTTCATGAACTGCTTTTATTGAGGCATTCATGATTTCATAACCATAGCCGTACTTGCGTTCTGAATTTTTCACAACTACCCTACCAATACTTGCTTCCTTAAAATAATCCCCAGGTTTGAAAATTCTGGCATAAGCAACTACTTTATTATTTTTAGATCCTATGATATGAAGTGCTTCTTGGTCTTTGCCATCCATATCCTGGTATGCGCAATCTTGTTCTACCACGAATACTTCAGCACGTAATTGTAGTATTCCATACAACTCGTCTATTGAAAGCGCTTCAAACTTTTTTACAATGATATTCATCTTTAGTCTTGAACTATAGTTTGTTTGACATCACACTTGCCGAATTCCGGTTGTATGTTTACGTGGTTTATTCCAAATTTATGATGCATTTCTTCTTCTATTCGATCCAATATAATATCAAATTCAGAAATCTTTATATCCTCTAAAAAATCTATATGCGCTTCAAGATGTACCTCATCTTCATTCAATTGCCAAATGTGTACATGATGTACATTTTTTATCGCGTCGATGTTACTAATAGTTTCTACAATTTTTTGAACCTGTATGGTATTGGGTGTAAAAAGCATCAGGACTTTGGTCGATTCTTTTAAAAGGTCATATCCCATATAAATAAGATATAAGGCAATAACAAGGGTCAATGCGGGGTCAACCCAATACATTTGATAAAATTTCATTAACAAACCACCTATTAAAACAGCAACGGAAGCCATCATATCGGTGAATAAATGCAAATATGCTGATTTCATGTTCATATTACGTTCGGCATCTTTTTTAAGTAATAAAACACTGAATCCGTTTGCCGCAATTCCCAAAAGAGATAACCATATGACCAAGTTCGATTCAATTTCCCTGGGCGCCATAAAACGTTCTATAGCCTCAATAATCAAAATAACTGCAACAATAATCAAGGTTGCGGCATTCACAAACGCAGCAATGATCTCTGCACGTTTATAACCAAAGGTTTTATTGCTTGATGCCTTCTTCCTTGAAAGAACCGTGGCTACATAACTAATAATAAGTGATAGTACATCACTAAAATTATGTAGTGCATCAGATAGTAAGGCTAAGCTTCCTGAAATTAATCCACCTATTACCTGGGAAATCGTAATAAGTATATTCAGTAAAATGGATATGATGAGATTCTTACCTTTTAGGTCAGTATGGGCATGTGAATGATCGTGGTTATGTGCCATATTCCAATAGGAGGGCTGATAATGAATCTACTTTAAGTAAAAACTATAATACGTTGCTATGAACAAGCTATTTTTTCAATACGTCGTTCGTGTCTCCCACCCTCAAAATCAGTTTTTAGAAAAACCTTAACCATATCCAAAGCTTGTGGTAAAGAAATAAAACGAGCTGGTAAACTTAGTATATTTGCATCGTTATGTTCGCGTGCTAATTGTACGATTTCTTTATTCCAACATAAAGCACAACGTATCTTTTGATGTTTATTCGCGGTCATTGAAGCTCCGTTACCACTTCCACAGATGATAATTCCGTAATTAACTTTTCCCTCTTCTACATCCTTGGCAACAGGATGAACAAAATCTGGATAATCAACACTATCAGCACCATCGGTACCATAGTTACTAACCTCAATATTCATGGACCTTAAAAGACCAATTATAGCCAATTTGTATTCTGTTCCCGCGTGATCGTTACCTATTGCTATTTTCATTATTGAAAGGGTGTGTTTACTACAAATGTACAAATACATTGTTATTCACAACAAATGGAAAATAAAGACGTTAATTGTTTAGAATGTAATTAAATACATTGTTATTAACTTACCAATACCACCTGTTAACTTGTTTATAAATAACCTATAAAAAGGTGTATTTAAATTTTGTTTTTAATCTTCAGTTTTGTCATACGAAACAATTGGGTAAGAAAAGAATTTACTTCTCATATAATAACATAAAGATATTAAGTTAAATCTTTACATAGTTAACAAAAAATCAATCTTAACTTATTAATAAATTTGTGTTGAAATAGGTTATCAATAGTGGTTGATAACAATATAAAAGACTGATTCTTAACATAAATAATAACTGATAAGATGTCGATAAACTATTAAAGTAATCCAAAAGTATTTTTAATAGATTTTTTATACCAACTATTAACATACCATCATATACACCATTTTGTTTTTTAAATTATAAAAGAAAAATATAATATATGTTATATATGTTGATAACATATTTAAACGTAAAATAAACAGTAAGGAAAATTAACAGAATATAGGTAATGGATTATAATTTGTAATTTTCCGCCCAAATAAAATTTTTAATGTCAAAAAAAGAGAAGAAAGCGAGAAACCATAGAACAAACGAAATCACAAAAGGAATCTTCACTGTACTTGAAAAAGAACCAAAAAAAAGCTTTACATATAAACAAATTGCCTCAAGAATGGGCATAGTAGACGCTAACGACCGCAATCAATTAATAAAAAAACTTACTCAACTCAAAGAATCCAAGAGAATTTTAGAGGAAACCAGAGGACATTTTAGAGTTGTTGCATCTACCAAAACCTACCATACAGGAACTGTTGATATTACCGGAAGAGGAAATGCCTATATAGTTATTGAGGGAATGGAAGATGATGTATTTGTTCCGTTTAATAAACTAAAAAAGGCTTTTCATAAGGATACCGTTGAGGTATACATTTTTCCAAGAAGAAACGGGAAGAAATTAGAGGGAGAAATAACCAGGGTCATAGAAAGAAAAAAGACTGCTTTCGTGGGTATTGTTGATATGCAAAAGACATTCGCTTTTGTGAAACTATCTGACTTTAGAATGTACACAGATATTTTTGTTCCAAAGGATAAGATTAAGGGAGCTGAAGATGGTGATAAAGTGGTTGTTGAAATTACGGAATGGCCAGATAAAGCAAGTTCTCCTCTTGGTGCTATTACGAGTATTTTAGGTAAACCTGGGGAGCACCATACAGAGATACATTCCATTTTAGCCGAATATGGGCTACCTTATGAATTTCCCATTGAAGTTGAGCAGTATGCCGATACATTGGATACTTCAATAAAAGCCGAGGAAATAGCTAAAAGAAGGGATTTGAGAGAGGTACTAACATTTACCATTGACCCTAAGGATGCCAAGGATTTTGATGATGCCCTTTCTTTTAAAATTCTTGAAAATGGCCATTATGAAATAGGAATACATATTGCCGATGTTTCGCATTACCTTAAACCGGATACTATTTTGGATGATGAGGCCTATAATAGGGCAACTTCAGTTTATCTTGTAGATAGGGTTGTTCCTATGTTACCTGAAGTTTTATCAAACAATGCATGTTCGTTGAGGCCAAATGAGG
>CAZYQR010000016.1:0-20754 GCA_964649755.1 uncultured Maribacter sp.
CTCCGTTGAAATTTCTCAAAATTTGGGAAATTTAAGAGTGGAAATAAATGTGCAGGGAATTGGCGATTATGAATTTGCTGTGAATAATATTGATGGTCCTTATCAATCAAGCCCTGTTTTCAACAGCGTACCCCCTGGAGCGGTAACGGTTTTCGTAAGGGATAGAAATGGATGTGGTATAGCTGAACAAACAGTAGAACAGGATTTAACGGTCGAGGGGTTTCCAAAATTTTTCACCCCTAATGGGGATGGTGTTAATGATTTTTGGCAATTTATTCCGCCCGTAAACACTATTAGCAATAATTTAAGTTCAATTTTTATTTTTAACCGTTTTGGATTATTAATTGCACAAATAGAACCCACCTCCCAAGGTTGGAACGGTGATTTCAATGGTAGTCCATTACCGGCTTCCGATTATTGGTTCAAAGCAATAACCCAGGATAGTAAAGAGCTGAAAGGGCATTTTACTTTAAAGCGATAATCTTGAAATATTTTCATAAGTGATAGTTTTTACCAGATGCTAAAAAAAACACTAAGCTTTGTTGTGCTACTAATGGGGTTAATATCACAAGGGCAAGAGTGCCCTAAAATTAGCTATCCTCAAAATGGAGCTTTGGATATTCCTGTAAATACGACAATAACATGGCCTGTAGTTAATGGTATTAATGGTTATTTAATTGCTTTAGGCACTACACCAGGAGGGGATGATATACTGAATAGTCTACCAATAGGTCAAGACAATTTCTACACGGCTCCAACTGGTCTGCCAGATAATACCCAGATATATGTTAGTATTAGTCTTGTTTTGTTTGATGTAGCGATACCAATTTCTTGTTTAAGTGAAACATTCACTACAATTGATGTTACAAGTGCTCCACAATGCACTTTATTAATTGCGCCAGATAACAATGCTGCTAATGTGACTATAGTTACCGACTTAATTTGGGCCTATGCCCCAACTGCAACTGGTTATAAATTGTCTATTGGGACCGTACCTGGAGGTAATGATATATTGAACAATCTGGACGTTGGCAATACCCTAATCTATGAACCTACTGAGGATTTACCACAGGACTCACAAATTTATATCCAAATAAAGCCTTATAATGAAAATGGGGAAATAGGCTCGTGTATAGAAGAGAGTTTTTCAACTGGAAGTGAATCCCTTGATTGTGACCCTATTATTGACGGTCTGTCTGGAGAAATAACATATTTACGACCTGAAATTGGTTTTCCTAACCAAATACAATTATGTAAAACCGATTTGCCCTTCACCACTGACACCGATGACATTGCAGACGGTTTTCGATGGTTTAAGGTAAATGAGGACAATAGCGAAACTTTAATTTCAGATAATCGAAATGTAAAAATTTTAGGACCAGGAAGATATAGATATGAAGCTTATAATTTTATTACAGGATCTAATGGAACCATAGAATGTTCCGATTTCAGGCTATTTTTTGTTGCTTTATCCGAAAAGGCAACAATTGAGACTATTGATATTGTTGATATTACTAATGGTAAGGAAATTACAATAAATGCTAGCGGAATTGGCGATTATGAGTTTGCTTTGGATAATATAGAAGGGCCGTACCAAGACAGCCCAATTTTTAAGAATGTATCTGTTAGGCCACAAATGGCATATGTAAGGGATAAAAATGGTTGTGGAGTAGCGGAAAAAGCTGTAGATAGGGATTTAAATCTAGACGATTTTCCCAATTTTTTCACACCCAACGGGGATGGTATTAATGATTTTTGGCAGTTTGTACCTCCTCGGCGTAATTTTCAAATAAATATAGAGACTATTTCTATTTTTAATCGCTATGGAAACTTGATACAACGTTTTAAAGCCAATACCCTTGGTTGGGATGGTAATTTTAATGGCATTCCTTTGCCCTCTTCTGATTATTGGTTTAAGGCAAATTTGGTTGATGGGCGGGTATTCAAGGGGCATTTTGCCTTAAAACGATAAGATTAAATTGTTACAACCTTATCAAAAATAATCATTGTGCTTTCGTATTTTTAAAGAATGAAATTCAAGGTCGAATCCGAATTCAAACCTACAGGTGATCAGCCTGAAGCCATAAGACAATTGGTTGATGGTATAAACTCAAATGAACCTTACCAGACGCTGCTTGGTGTAACTGGTTCAGGCAAGACATTTACTGTCGCTAATGTTATCGAGAAAGTACAACGACCCACTTTGGTCCTTGCGCATAACAAGACCCTTGCTGCCCAGCTATATTCGGAGTTCAAACAGTTTTTTCCGGATAATGCGATCGAGTACTTTGTCTCCTATTATGATTACTACCAACCTGAAGCCTATATTCCGACTTCTGGACTTTATATTGAAAAGGATCTCTCAATCAATGAAGATATCGAAAAACTAAGGTTAAGTACTACCTCCTCACTTTTGTCTGGCAGAAGGGATGTTTTGGTTGTTGCTTCCGTGTCTTGCTTGTATGGTATAGGGAATCCTGTGGAATTCCAAAAAAATGTAATTACCATTCATAAAGATCAGGTCATTGCCCGTACCAAGCTATTACATATGTTGGTTCAGAGTTTATATTCAAGGACTACAGCTGATTTTAGAAATGGCAACTTTAGGGTAAAAGGTGATGTCGTTGATGTTTTCCCAAGTTACGCAGACCACGCTTTTAGAATTCACTTCTTCGGAGATGAAATAGAAGAGATTGAAGCCTTCGATCCTTTTAATAATAAAGTTATTGAGATTTATGAAACCCTAAACATTTATCCAGCGAATATGTTTGTAACATCGCCTGATATTCTTCAGAATGCCATTCATCTCATTCAGGATGATTTGGTGCATCAAATTGAATATTTCAAAGAAATAGGCAAACATCTTGAAGCCAAACGTTTGGAAGAACGCACTAATTTTGATTTGGAAATGATTCGGGAGTTAGGTTATTGTTCGGGAATCGAGAATTACTCAAGATATTTGGATGGACGTGAACCAGGTACTAGACCATTCTGTCTATTGGATTATTTTCCAAAGGATTTTTTAATGGTGATAGACGAGAGCCATGTAACCATTCCACAAGTACATGCCATGTATGGTGGTGATCGTTCTCGAAAGGAAAACTTAGTTGAATACGGTTTTCGATTACCTGCAGCGATGGACAACCGACCCTTAAAATTTGAAGAATTTGAAGCATTACAAAATCAGGTGATATTTGCAAGTGCCACACCCGCAGATTATGAGCTTCAACTTAGTCAAGGCGTTTATGTTGAACAGGTTATAAGACCGACCGGGTTACTTGATCCCATTATTGAAGTTCGACCAAGTTTAAACCAGATTGATGATCTAGTAGAGGAAATTCATCAAAGGGTTGAAAAAGATGAAAGGACCTTGGTCACTACCTTGACCAAACGAATGGCCGAGGAACTGACCAAATATTTAGCTCGGATAAACGTGCGATGTAGATACATTCACAGCGATGTTGATACTCTGGAACGTGTTGAAATAATGCAAGATTTACGAAAAGGTGTTTTTGATGTGCTTATTGGTGTCAACCTATTACGTGAAGGATTGGATTTGCCTGAGGTTTCCCTAGTGGCAATCCTAGATGCAGATAAAGAAGGATTTTTACGCAGCAATCGGTCATTGACACAAACAGTAGGTAGAGCTGCAAGGCATTTGAATGGTAAAGCAATCATGTACGCGGATAAAATTACGAACAGTATGCAAAAGACCATTGATGGCACCAATTACCGTCGTGAAAAACAAATTGCCTATAACGTTGCTAACAATATCACCCCAAAGGCATTGAATAAAAGTTTAGACAGTGCCTTGGCCAAAAACTCGGTTTCCACTTATCATTTTAAAAAAGAAGAAATAAGAGCTGCCGAACCAGATATGGCATATTTGACCAAAGAACAAATTGAAAAGATGATTAGGGGCAAGAGAAAGGCCATGGAAAAAGCGGCAAAAGAATTGGACTTTATGCAAGCGGCAAAGTTGCGTGACGAAATAAAGATGCTACAAACACAAGATAAAGAAATGGGAAAAGCGCCCTGATTACTCAAGACGCTTTTCTAATACTGACGACACTATCTTTCTAGATAGGTGTACAGTCTACTGACGTCTGCTTAACAGACCGTCAGGACTAACCAACTAAACCAACCATTATGAAATGTCCCAGAAAGGGCACAACATAATCTCTTTAATATTTTAAGACAACGCTATCATTCTTTTAGGCTTTGGTAAGGACTCCTCATTTTTCGGCAAAGTAAATTTTAAAATTCCATTCTCGTAATTTGCCTTTATGTTGTCTTCATCAATTGTTTCCGGTAAGGTAAATGCACGCTTAAAGGAAGAATATGCAAACTCCCTTCTAGTGTAGTTCTCTTTTTCAACATTATCCTCGATTTTGGATTCTGTAGAAATTGTCAACACATTTTCATTGATTTCTATTTGAAAATCTTCCTTTTTCCTACCAGGAACCGCAAGTTCCAATTCAAAATCTTTTTCGTTTTCTTTAATGTTCACGGCGGGAACATTACGCTTATCGTTTTCCAAACCACCAAACCAATCTGGCTTGAATATTTCATTCATTAATGAAGGAAACAATACATCACTTCTTTTTATTATGCTCATGACTTTTATTTTTTTCAGTTAAAATTTAAACTCAAACATGAAAAGACAAAAGCTGTACCAATGCTAAAATAGTGTCATTTTGACACCTATGATACTCAAAGTAATGCCATTTTGGCATTTTATTAACAAATTTTTGGTTTGAAAGTATCACTATCGACCAAAATTTAAATGTAAATCTTAATTGTAATGTGCCCTGAAAATGTCTATAAGCACTTTGGGAGGTACGATTTTATTAGGATACTTGTGCATTATTGAGAGTACTTGTTCAATGGCTGAAGGTGGTAACCCCATTCCTAATCCAATATTGTGGATTCTGCTAATTTCTATTAAGTCCTGTTTTTTATCCACATTCATTAATAAAACCAATCTATGAAATTGCAATATTCGGTCGGCTTCAGATTTAGGAATAACGTGTTCTACTTCTTCATTGAAAAGCGTATCAAAAGTTTGCTCATCAACGTTTAAGTGTTGTGCAACACTACTTAGAAAAATATATTCCTCATCCTTGATTGTATTATTAACCCTAGCGAAGGATATCATTTCTGAAAGTATACTGAGTTTTTCTTTATAAGTGCTCATAACAGAATAACAATAATTTTATTGTATAACTAAAAATGTACTCCTTTCGTATAATTTATCCCTGTTTTACGTTATAATACCAATGGCTATCATTAATTTGCATAAAGATTACAAAAAAAGGCTTCTATGACGAACAATGATATTTTCAAAAAGCTCCGGGTAGCCCTAATGTTCAGGGACGATGAAATTGTTGAAATATTGAAATTGGTCGATTTCAATATTTCAAAAAGTGAATTGGGTGCATTATTCAGAAAAGAAGACCATCCTAATTATGTGGAATGTGGAGATCAAATTCTACGTAATTTCTTAAATGGACTTGTGATACACCTAAGGGGAACCAAGGAAAATCCAAAAAATCCTGGGGAGGTTTTATCAAAGAGTAAAACAAAAGCCAGTATTACTACCCCTAATAAAAAATTCGATATTAAATCGAGACCAAAAAAGAAATTCAATAGCGATATTTCACCCGTTAAATACAAAAACAAAAAAAAATCCTGATACAATCAGGATTTTTTAAATAAGCTTTAGCGTTTCTCTAACTTCCAATTTTAATAGGAATAGTATACATTTTACCTTCTTGGGCTCCAGCTACATCCACTTTTTTATAGTTTAATCTACCTTTAACAAAAGACGCTAATCTTTCGTTATCAGAGTCAACTGATAAAACCACAATTTCGCCTTCGTTATTCAATGTAAACCTAACTTGTGCGGTTAGATTAACATCGTCTGAAGTGAAATTATTGCCATCCATAAGATCATGGATTTGAGTGGATAGATTTTTTGTCGGATCATTCTTAACTGAATCGTTGGCTAAAATGTTTCCTGTTGCTAATAGCATTGCAGCTACAAATACTAAACTTAATTTTCTCATGATTTGTTTGTTAAATGATTGATGAATAATTGTTGATTACTTAAAAGACGGCTCAGAATACAGATCGTTACAAAGTTTTTTTTATTTAACATAACTTTAATCATTATGACATCTTAATATATAGTGCATGGAAAATCAAGATTTACCAATAAGAATAGGGGTTTATAAAGGTTTAACCAAAAAATAAAACACGTAATAATTAAGAAACATTTAATCAAATAAAAAGGGCAATACTTGAAAGCATTGCCCTTTTTATAATTTTATTCGAGTACTCTATTTAACTCAAAACCTCTTTAACCATATCCGCTGCTTCTTGAAACTGCACTGCAGAATGTACGGCCAATCCTGAATTATCAATTATCTCTTTCGCCAACTCGGCATTTGTACCCTGCAAACGAACTATAATAGGTACTTTAATAGCGTCTCCCATATTTTTATAGGCATCGACAACGCCTTGTGCGACGCGGTCACATCTAACAATTCCTCCAAAAATATTAATCAAAATTGCTTTAACCGCTGGATCCTTAAGAATAATACGGAAAGCTTCCTCTACCCTTTTGGCATCGGCTGTACCACCAACATCCAAGAAGTTAGCAGGCTCACCACCGGCCATTTTAATAAGGTCCATTGTTGCCATGGCCAAACCAGCGCCATTAACCATACAACCCACATTTCCATCTAAATCAACATAACTTAGTCCAACAGCCCTTGCTTCAACTTCAATGGGATTTTCTTCACGCAAATCACGCATCTCAGCGTATTGCTTTCTTCTATATAAAGCATTGTCATCAATGGAAACCTTTGCATCAACGGCCATTATCTTATCATCCGAAGTTTTCAATACCGGATTAATTTCAAACATATTGGAATCACTTTCAACATATGCCTTATAAAGTGATGCCACGAATTTTGTCATTTCTTTAAACGCAGTTCCTGAAAGTCCAAGATTAAAGGCTATTTTTCGAGCTTGGAAAGGCAAGAGCCCCGTGGACGGATCCACCTCTTCCGTAAATATTAAATGTGGTGTTTTTTCAGCAACTACCTCTATATCCATTCCGCCTTCAGTAGAATACATAATCATGTTCCGCCCTTTACCGCGATCCAACAAAACCGACATATAGATTTCGCTGGTTTCACTATCACCAGGATAATAAACATCCTCTGCTATCAAAACTTGGTGAACCTTTTTACCTTTTGCCGATGTTTGGGGAGTAATCAAGTTCATCCCAATTATATTACCGGCAATTTCTTCGACCTCCTTAAGGTTTTTAGCCAATTTAACTCCGCCACCTTTGCCACGACCACCAGCATGCACCTGAGCCTTGATCACATGCCATCCAGTCCCTGTTTCCGCCGTTAATTGCTTGGCGGCTTCTACAGCTTCTTTAGGGCTATGCGCAACAATACCTCGTTGTATGCGAACACCAAAACTTGCTAAAATTTCTTTTCCTTGATACTCGTGAAGATTCATATGGGATGTCTTAAAAGTTTGAAAACAAAAATAGGAAACACATAGGATTTACCCTAATGAAATCCATGGTGATTGTCAAATTATAAAATCCTCAAAATCAAGTGGGTCAAAATTCTTGAAATCACCATTCATTTTAATTGCACCTTTGGCTTTATTTACTTCTTTCAACACCCCTATTGTTGCTAAAAGGTGGGAATGAATGAACTTTAACCGGTCACTTTCTTTTGGCATCTGCAATAGTTCATATTCCTGCTCATAAGAAAGACCTATTTTATGTATTAGAATATACATATTGAATTTATCCAAAGGCATTGGTGTAAAAGGCACATCCATCAATTCATAAAGCTCTTTGATGCGGTCTAGAACACTTATTTTCAGTTGATCTGCAGCATCATTAATTCCTTCTAAAAATTCAACATTGCCACCAGGGTATGATTTATCCCCTATTTCATTTTCAAAAGATAAAATCTGGAATACTTGGCGCCCAACGCAGACCACATCCATTTCACCACCCTCATAAGTATTAACCACTTCAACAAGCTGCACCTCGGTGCCAAAGGCAACTTGGTCATATATATACACAGGTATGCCAAAGGTGATCGCCTCATTCCTACAATCTTGAATAAGCTGCTTATAGCGCTCTTCGAATATGTGGAGTGGCACAGTCTCACCAGGGAAAAAAATAGATTTTAAAGGAAATAACGGTAATTGCATACTAAGATTTTTGTTAAAAATACAACTCGATTACGATTACCACAAATGAATCTAAATTCAAGTATTGTTGTATTTATAACATATTGTTGTATTTATAAAACATTCACGGAATTTCTTGTTCATACCGGAAGAGTATTCTAGATTTGTTCAAAACAACACCTAATACAATGAAGAATGCTGATTTAATAAAAATCGCTAAAACATATGGCAATCCAGTATATGTTTATGATTCGGAAAAAATAGTTTCGCAGTTCAATAGATTAACGAATGCTTTCAAAGGCGTAAATCATTTGAAGCTGAACTATGCCGCCAAGGCTCTTTCGAACATCACTATATTAAGATTAATGAACAGTTTGGGCAGTGGTCTGGATACCGTTTCAATTCAGGAAGTACAACTTGGTCTTATGGCCGGTTTTAAGCCTGAATCAATAATTTACACGCCTAACGGAGTTTCTCTCGAAGAGATTGAGGAAGCAGCCAAATTAGGCGTTCAGATTAATATCGATAATTTATCCATTCTTGAGCAATTCGGTGGAAAGCATCCTGATATTCCAGTTTGTATTCGTATTAATCCACATGTTATGGCTGGTGGCAATTCAAATATTTCCGTTGGTCATATTGATTCTAAATTTGGTATTAGTATTCATCAAATTCCTCATTTATTACGTATAGTTCAACTGACCAAAATGAATATCAACGGTATTCATATGCATACTGGGAGTGATATATTGGATATTGATGTTTTTCTTTATGCATCTGAAATCCTATTTGAAACTGCCAAGAATTTCAAAAATCTCGATTTCATTGACTTTGGCAGTGGTTTCAAAGTCCCTTATAAAGCTGGAGATATTGAAACCAATATTGAAGAACTAGGTAAAAAGTTAACCAGTAGGTTCAATACATTTTGCAAAGAATATGGTAAGGAACTCACATTGGCCTTTGAACCAGGAAAATTTTTGGTGAGCGAAGCCGGGAACTTTCTAGCTAAGGTAAATGTTGTAAAACAAACTACATCAACCGTTTTTGCAAGTGTCGATTCTGGTTTTAATCATCTTATTAGACCTATGCTCTACGGAGCGGCCCATTCCATTGAAAATATTTCAAAACCACAAGGACGTGAAAGATATTATTCCGTAGTGGGTTACATCTGTGAGACTGACACTTTTGCCAACAATCGTAGGATCAATGAAATTTCTGAAGGTGATATCCTTTGCTTTAAAAATGCAGGGGCCTATTGTTTTACCATGGCCAGTAATTACAACTCGAGATTTAGACCGCCAGAGGTACTTTGGCACGACGGCAAGGCAGTTTTAATCAGGGAACGTGAGACTTTTGATGACCTAATTAAAAATCAGGTTGATGTTAAGGACCTATTCGTAAAGAAAAAGTCAAAAGCGATAGTAAAATAAAGCTTAAAAAAAATCGTTAGTTTTGGTATAGTTGTTGGACTAAACAACATAAACAATTACTAATGAAACAGAAAATATCTCTTTTTTATAAATCAATGCTATTCATATTTTTAGGATTGATTTCCTTTATAGGTAACGCCCAAGATGTTGAATGGCTTAGTTGGAATGATGCCGTTGAACGTGCCCAAACCGATCAAAACCCCAAGAAAATTTTCATTGATGTTTATACAGATTGGTGCGGATGGTGTAAAAAAATGGATAAAGACACCTTTCAAAATCCGGAAGTAGCAACTTATATGGCTGCCAATTTTTACATGGTAAAGATGGATGGAGAAGGCAAAGAACCTATAGAATTTAAAGGAAAGACCTATAACTTTGTGCCTTCTGGCAGAAAAGGGTACCATGAATTTGCAGCTGCGTTGATGCAAGGCCGTATGAGCTACCCGACTACTATTTTTTTAGATGAAAAAATGAATATGCTATCACCGGTTCCAGGTTACCAAAAACCCGAACCTTTTTTAAATATTGCTCGCTATTTCGGCGATAATATTTATTTGGAGAAAGATTGGCAAACCTATAGCGAACAGAGCAAATAAGGAATCAATATAATTGAAGTAAAAAAGAGCTGTTTAAAACAGCTCTTTTTTTATATTTTATCAATCTCAAAAACTTTTACCTACTATAATTTGGGGATTCTTTGGTGATGGTCACATGGTGTGGATGACTTTCAGCTATACCACTGGACGTTATTTTAATAAACCTTCCATTCTCTTTTAAAGCATCAATATCCTTGGCACCACAATACCCCATACCAGCCCTAAGACCACCAATAAATTGATGAATACTTTCGTACAGCTCACCTTTATATGGTACGCGACCTACAATGCCTTCTGGGACCAGTTTTTTAATATCGTCCTCTACATCCTGGAAGTAGCGGTCTTTAGAGCCATGTTCCATGGCTTCTACAGATCCCATTCCACGATATGATTTAAATTTTCGACCTTCATAAATAATGGTTTCACCAGGAGATTCTTTGGTGCCTGCCAATAATGACCCCAACATAACGGTATCCGCGCCAGCAGCAATCGCTTTGGGAATATCCCCGGTATAGCGAATTCCGCCATCCGCGATAACCGGAACACCACTACCCTTAATAGCTGCAGCTACTTCTAAAACAGCAGAAAATTGAGGGAAACCTACACCTGCAACAACCCTTGTTGTACAAATAGATCCAGGTCCTATACCTACTTTAACTGCATCTGCACCAGCTTTTACCAGATATTTGGCCGCATCACCGGTAGCTATATTTCCGACAATAACTTCTAGTTTAGGAAAATTCTTTTTAACCTCTTTTAGTACATTGACTACTCCTTTGGTATGCCCGTGTGCCGTATCAATAACCACTGCATCTACACCTGCATTTACTAGAGCCTCTGCCCTTTCAACAGCATCACCGGTAACCCCTATCGCAGCCGCGACACGTAATCGTCCGTACTGATCCTTGTTTGCTATAGGTTTTTGAGTAAGCTTGGTAATATCGCGAAAAGTGATTAGCCCAACCAATATATTATTTGCGTCAACCACCGGGAGTTTTTCTATTTTATATTCCTGGAGTATGACCTCCGCCTGCTCCAAAGAGGTTCCTTGACCAACGGTAACCAGATTTTCCGAGGTCATTACTTCAGAGAGCGGTCTTTCAATGTTTTTTTCAAATCTAAGGTCGCGATTGGTGACAATACCGATCAATTTACCTTTATCATCTACAATGGGAATTCCTCCAATACTATACTCCTTCATATTGGCTTTTGCATCTTTAACTAATGCATCAGATGGTAAAGTAACTGGATCCAAGATCATTCCACTTTCAGCACGTTTTACCTTACGTACTTTCATGGCCTGACGTTCAATTGACATGTTTTTATGCAAAACACCTATGCCACCTTCTTGGGCCATTGCGATTGCCATTCTAGATTCCGTAACGGTATCCATAGCCGCAGAGACAATAGGAACATTTATGGAAATATTTCTTGTGAATTTCGTTTTGATACTTACATCTCGAGGGAGTATTTCTGAAAAGGCGGGTACAAGAAGTACATCGTCATACGTTAAACCTTCTCCGAGTATTTTATTTTGGTGAGCTTCCATGCAATTAAGGATTAATTGCGGGCAAATATACTACATTTAGCAGTAACTTTTTGAAACTACTATATTTAATCAGGCTGGGGTGATTTTAAGGTCAATTGATAGAGAACCAGGATTGCAGAAGCAGCAAATGTGAGTGTCATTAATATCCCGGAAAATATGACCACATATTTCATCCAAAGCACGCCTGACCACAATAAATATATGCCACCAAATGTAAGGATGACGGAAAAAAATGGCTCAACGGTGAGGAACAGTTTCAACTTCTTCGAAAACTTGGTCATCCAAACCAAAATTCCCAATAAAAAAAAGATGAAAGACATAGAGAGAATATGTGTATGTACGATGGTCAACATTTCCCGTTCACTTTTTCTAAACTTCATGATCTCTGCATTGTCATCATCCTCATTGCCCAAATAATTTTCTTCGATTCCTGCAGGAGCCGCCGAACTGGTCTCATTAACAAAAAACAAGCCTGTAAAAAATCCTATGGACAGAATTATTACAAAGGAGGCAATGAAAATTTTTATTTCTTTTGGAAGTGTAGAAAGTAGACCGTTATACTGCATTATAATATCTGGTTTTCCTGCAAAATTCCAATAGTCTGTAAAAGTTCATCAATCGCATTAGTCATTGATCTGACCGAAATCGTAGCTCCTGCAATTCCATCGATATTGGTTTCATGATTTACCCTATCACTGCCCGTTTTGCCATTGAATTGTTTCAACCAGCGTTTACTACCTATTTCACCACCGTATTCTTCTCGGTAAATCAATACTTTGGAATGAACAATACTAAGCTCATTATCAAAAACAACCAAATAATCAAAATCAGCGGCCTTACTTGCCGCTTTGTCAACGAACATATACCCAAGGTTTTCATCGTCGTGGGTTATCTTGAAAAAATTGTTTGCCGTTAATTGTTTTGGAAGTTCATCATTCAAAGCAGTGGACAGCTCCAAAGGGGTAAGAGAAAATCCATCAATTTGAAAAGTCTTTTCAAGTTCTCTCTTTACCTTCTTTTCTAAATTCTTTGGTAACCCAAAGCCTAGCAAAAAAAAGGAGGATATAATAATAAGACCAAAAAATAACTTTAACCCTTGCATCCCATAAAAGTATTAATTTAGAATGAATCTCAATAAAGAAAATGAATTCTTTTAAAATTAAAACCAAACTCCGATACCAAAATTCAAACGGTCTTTGATATCACCATCTTCCAAGGCATTACTTCTAAACTGGTAATCCCCTTTCAGAACAACTCCCGGAGCAATATGGTATGTTAATCCGGTAGTAACATCTGTTCTATCATAGGCATCATTCTTGGTCAATGCCCCTGCTGTTGAAGCATGCGTATCGTATAATTCATAACGCGCAAATGCGAATAACTTTTGATCATTATTGGTAGGAAGCAAGTTGTAAGCGCCTTCAACATACCAACCCTGCAAAGCACTGCCCAAATCATTACCAGTTAAGGCATTGTAATCTTCTGTATCAGATAACGAAGCATAAATAAATTGGCCACGTGCAGTAAAACGCCCATACGCATAGCGAGCATCTAACCCAATCATTGAAATGCCAATATTTGCTCCATCTATAGTTTCAACATCATCCGCTGCTTGGGTTTTACCAAAATAGGTAGAAAGACCTAAACGCAAACCGAGCAAACCGTAATAATCTAATTTTGTTGAAAGTGTTGGGCTGTCAACTGTGGATTTAATTCCTTTTTGACGACCACCTCGTAAACCATTTGATCCTTTAAGAAATCCAGAGACCCCACCAGCCCCATCAGCTTCAGTAGACTTGAAACCATTGAACAGATATGCCTGATAACCTAAAGAAATATTGTCGAAACGACCACTAACACCAATACCTAATTCACGCCATGTAGTGGGTACAATCACATTGTCCATTGCCGGTCTTTCAGTGCCATTAAATGTAGTTGGTTCATGAAATTCATTTACAATGCCCATAGGTACTAGCATAAGACCACCCCTAAGGTTCACATTACTAGCGACATTGTAATTGACAAATGCTTGCTCAACAAAGACCTCTTCTACATGTTCAAATTCAATCTCGGTCACAAATTGCGTTTTATCATTGAAACGATAACCCATTAACAATACCAATCTTTGAACATCCAATTCGCCATTGTCACCTTCTGGTTGGTTGTACAGCATTTCGCCATAGGCACCTATTGTAACTGCTGAAGCGTAGCTACCAGATAAAAGCCGTTGTGCAGCATTTAATTGTTTCTGTGGATTCAAGGTTATTGAATCTGTTACGGTCTGCGCCGATAATAAAGCTGTACATAACACTGCAAATAATAGAATTGGTTTTTTCATTTCAATTGTATTTTTATTTAGACTTATTATAAATAGTAATATAATTCGAGCACAAATTTAAAACCAATTTTGTTTTTAGCAAAGTTTATTTAAATTAATTCTAAATAATATTTGAAGAGATTTCAGACTCCATTATCATCGTATTGAAAATAAGCCTATTATGGATTAATGGTACTTTGAAAAAAGTTCTGTTGCTTTATTAAAGGCTGCTTCAAAAGCCATCCAATTTACATTCGTGGTCACTTTTTCAGTGGTAAAATAGGATAACATTTTTTCGGTAGGCATATTCCCCGTCAATTCATCTTTTGCCATAGGGCAACCACCGAATCCCTGTACTGCCCCATCGAAACGTCGACAACCTGACTTGTACGCAGCATTAACTTTTTCATGCCATTTTGTTGGCGTAGTATGTAAATGGGCACCAAATTCAATTTCAGGATATTTGGGAATCAGATTTGAAAAAAGATACGTAATATTTTCTGGTGTTGAAGTGCCCACCGTATCTGATAAGGATAATATTCGAGCTCCCATTTCGGCCAATTTCTCTGTCCACTCCCCTACGATCTCAACATTCCATGGGTCACCATAGGGGTTCCCAAACCCCATCGAAATATAAGTCACCACCTCTTTATTATTTGCCTTGGCAATTTGCAATATCTCTTTTAAGGTTTCAACAGATTGTTCAATGGTCTTGTGTGTATTACGCATCTGAAAATTCTCGGATATTGAAAACGGATATCCCAAATATTGTATTTCATCATGCATACAGGCATTTTTCGCTCCCCTCACATTGGCAACAATAGCCAACAACTTGCTTTCTGTTTTTGATAAATCCAATAATGAAAGTACTTCTGCTGTATTGACCATTTGAGGTATGGCCCTAGGGGAAACGAAACTTCCAAAATCTATAGTATCGAATCCACAACCTAGTAAAGCTTGAATGTATTTGACCTTTTCTTCAGTAGGAATAAAATCTTTGATGCCTTGCATGGCATCCCGAGGGCATTCAATAATTTTAACCTTTTCGGACATTCAAATAGCTTTGATAGCATACCAAAATTACCACTATTTATTCGATAATAATATAAACAACCCTATACCAATAAACACAACAATTTGAAGCCATTTCAAAGATAATCCAAGATTGGCATGTGCTTTTATATAGTTTGAAATTGATCCAGAAAGTATTGCAATAAGTCCAAAAACAATCAAGGTCACTAGCATAAACAGTAAGCCCAAAACATAAAATTGAATTATGTGACTCAGCGAATCACTAAATAAAAATCCCGGAAAAAAAGCCAAAAAGAAAATAGTGACCTTCGGATTTAGCACATTCATTATAAATCCTTGTTTGAACAACTGTACCAACCCCTTTTTAGGAACCTCGTTATTTGAAAGATGCAAGTGAGCATCACTTTTAAACACTTTATAGGCCAAATAAAATAGATATATGGCTCCGAAAAGTTTGATCGCAAAGAAAATTTGGTCACTTTCCCTTATAATCGCCGATACCCCAAATGCTAAAAGTGTGGTATGCACCAAACACCCTGAAACCAGCCCAGTAGTTGTTGCCAAACCATATTTTTTACCGTTGGCAATACTTTGCATTAACACATAAATATTGTCAGGACCAGGGGCAATGGCCAATGCCGCGGAAGCAATAATAAAGGTGGATAAAATTTCGTAATTCAAACCCAAAATATTTAGCAATGAAAAATACAAATTCCCATGCAGTAACAAGCAATTTTTATATCTTACCCGAAATAAATATTTATGAAATTCATCTATATATCTCTAAGTACCTTTTTCGCCATATTGACAATGAGTCTTTTTAATCCTGAGATTGAACAATCGAAACAACAAATGAAAAGTAATATTCAAAAGGTAAATGACAGTGTTTTACGGCATGTCGTTTTATTTAAGTTTAAGGAGGGTACCACCCTTGCGGATATTAAGAAAGTTGAAGACGCATTTTCCGGCCTACCTTCTAAAATATCGCAAATTATGTCCTATGAATGGGGCTTGAACAATAGTCCCGAAGGTTTGGAAAAAGGATTCACCCACTGTTTTTTTCTAACCTTCAATAGCGAAGAAGACAGGGCCGTTTATTTACCGCATCCAGACCATAAAGCATTCGGACAAATTCTTACTCCATACTTGGATGATGTACTTGTAATTGATTATTGGACTCGATAATAGTTTTCAGTGTGCAATCGCAGTAAGCAGTTTTGGGATTAGCTTGTTTTAAGTTAAGACTCTTGGCTAAAACATCAAATTCACTGATTTCTTTTAAGGGGAAAATAAGATTCTGCCAACTGAATACCTTGCCTACTGCCTACTTTTTTCGAGTATAGCTTTATTGATCCTTTTGATCAAGGCTGGGCCTTCATAAATAAATCCAGTGTAGAGTTGTACTAAATCCGCGCCAGCTTCCAATTTTTCTATGGCATCTTCAGCGGAATGGATTCCTCCTACTCCAATTATAGGGAATGCTTTGTTGCTCTTTTCAGCCAGGAATCGAATCACTTCGGTACTCCTATTCGCCAAGGGCTTTCCACTTAATCCACCTTTCTCCTCTACAATTAATAATGAAGATTTTAGATCTCCGCGAGCGATGGTCGTATTGGTCGCTATGATGCCATCAATCTTAGTGTTTTTAACGATTTCTATAATGTCCATTAATTGATCATCGGTCAAATCCGGAGCTATTTTCAATAAAATGGGTTTTTCTGATGTATCAGTTCCTTTAGATGCAATTTTTGTATTTTCCTTCTTTAATTCCTTGAGTAAAGCGGTCAAAGGTTTTTTATCCTGCAACTCCCTTAATCCAGGTGTGTTTGGCGAACTTACATTGACCACAAAGTAATCGACGTGAGGAAACAGTACATCAAAACATATTAGATAATCTTTGATCGCCTCATCATTGGGTGTGATTTTATTCTTACCTATATTACCCCCAACCAATACCCGATGTTCCTTTTTTAAATGTTCCACGGCATCAAAAACACCACTGTTGTTAAAACCCATTCGGTTTATTATGGCCTGGTCAGCTTTTAAGCGAAAAAGTCTTTTTTTAGGATTGCCGTCCTGGGGTTTGGGTGTTAAAGTACCTATCTCAATGAATCCGAATCCAAAATCAGCAAGCTCATTGTACAATTTGGCATCTTTATCAAAACCTGCAGCAAGACCCACAGGATTCTTGAATTTTAGTCCAAATACTTCTCGTTCCAATGCTTTGTTCTCGATAACACAAATTGATCTAATAAGTCCTGATAAACCAAGTTTACCAAAAAGTCGAATTAAAGAAAATGTCAAGTGATGTACTTTTTCCGGGTCTAATAAAAAAAGAATTGGGCGAACTAATATTTTGTACATGAATTGCAGAAAGATTTAAGCAAAAGTACAAACTCAAACCCAGTAATTACTTTATCTAATCCAATTTTGTCAACATACTTAGGTTAATATTATTTAGGTAAAATACTGTCTTGATAATTTATCGGAACTACCCTGAAAGGCTGTCGATATGCCTCGGTACAAAGCTCTAAATATCGTTGGTATTGTTTCTTGTTAAATAATTTCAGGGTCTTAATGTCAATCATGCGTTGAACTCGGGCCATACTATCCCTAATTACATTATATTTTTCAGCCAACACCATTAATTCCGCAACCGAACTTTGTGGGTCTCGCTTCAATATATTTTCCGCTTGGTTATTCAACAGTTCATTTCTATATTTTAATTCGGCACTAAAATTTATCATTTGCTCTGCTTGTTCCTCCTTCAGTTGAAAAATAGCTATGATTGTTTCATCCTTGGTTATACCGACCCCAAGAATACAGTCATCTTGTGCCCTTAATCCATCAATATAAAGGAAGTAAATCAATATCAATATACAATACGATATGGTTCTCATAGGTACATTTTGTTCAATATTCATTTAAACCAAAATACTAATAATAATCTGTATTTTTGGGTAAACACTAGGTAGATGCAACAACTTATTAATCGATTTCTTAGCTACGTCAAAATCGATACGCAGAGCGACCCAAATTCAGATACCACCCCTAGCACGGAAAAACAATGGAACTTGGCCACGGAATTGGCCCATGAATTAGAAGGTATAGGATTGAAGGATGTAACCATCGATGACAATGCTTATATCATGGCGATGCTACCTAGCAATATTGAAAAAATAGTGCCTGTAATAGGATTTATTGCCCATTTTGACACTACTCCCGATTTTAGTGGCACCAACGTAAATCCACAAATCATAGAGGATTATGATGGTAAGGATATTATTCTGAATAAAGAACAAAACATCATTCTTTCGCCTGATTATTTTGAAGACTTGAAACAATACGAGGGGCAAACATTGATTACCACTGACGGAACCACCTTACTTGGCGCGGATGACAAGGCCGGTATTGCGGAAATCATGACGGCTATGGAATATTTGGTACAGCATCCTGAAATAAAACATGGTGAAATTAGAGTTGGGTTTACGCCTGATGAGGAAATTGGTCGTGGTGCCCATAAGTTCGATGTTAATAAATTTGGGGCAGCTTGGGCCTATACCATGGATGGCAGTCAAATCGGGGAATTGGAATATGAAAATTTTAATGCAGCCAGTGCCAAAGTACTTATCAAGGGAAAAAGTGTGCACCCCGGTTATGCTAAAGGGAAGATGATCAATGCGATTAGTATAGCGAATGAATTCATTGGGATTCTACCACCTGAGGAAACCCCACAATGTACTACAGGGAGAGAAGGCTTTTTCCATGTTCACCATTTAAAAGGTGAAATAGAGCATGCTGAATTTGAGATGATTATTCGAGATCATGACCGAGAGCATTTTGAGAAACGCAAAGAATTGCTTCGCAAAATCGCAATTAAATTAAATGCCGATTACGGCGATTGCATTCAACTAGAAATTAAAGACCAGTATTTTAATATGAGGGAAAAGGTAGAGCCTGTTCTCCATATTGTTGAAATTGCCAAAGAAGCGATGGAAGAATTGGGGATTACACCGATCATAAAACCTATTCGAGGTGGAACTGATGGCTCGCAATTAAGCTATATGGGGCTACCTTGTCCAAATATTTTTGCTGGGGGTCATAATTTTCATGGAAAATATGAATATGTACCTGTTGAGAGTATGCTGAAAGCAGTTGAAGTTATCATCAAAATTTGCGAACTTACTGCTAAGAAAATGTAGAAATCATGGGAAATACAGTAAAATTGGAAGCCTATTATGAGCAAGAACATCCCTTTAAGGAAGGAATTTTGATATTGAGGGATTTGGCTCTGAAGACCAAAGTAATAGAAACTCTTAAATGGGGCTCACCAGTTTACACTGCTGAAGGTAAAAATGTTTTTTGGATTGCAAGATTTAAAAATCACTTTGGCTTGGGATTTTTTAATGGAATGTTCTTGAAAGATCCTAAAAAAGTCCTGGTAAATGTCCAAGAAGGCAAAACACAGGCAATGCGACATTGGAAATTTAAATCAATAGCAGAGATTGATCCGACAACAATTGTAGCATACATTAACGAGGCCATTGAGAATGAAAAGAAAGGCATGCGCTTAATTCCTGGGAAGAAGAAAAAGTCGGAACTAATTATTCCCGAGTTGCTCAAGGAAGCCTTAGCTGAAAATCTAAAAATGGAAAAGGCATTTATTGCCTTGTCACCCTACAAACAGCGGGATTACGCTGAATATATTTCAAGCGCAAAACAAGAAAAAACAAAACTATCCCGTTTGGAAAAGATTATACCAATGATCAATGAAGGCATAGGACTTAATGATAAATACCGAAATTGTTAATCATCCCATGCAAAGCAATAAGCCCAATTACATGGTTTTTTATAGCGTAGGTAGTTTCCAGCCGTTATGATAGGTTGCCTTTAAAAATTCATTGGCTGCTTCTTGTTTAAACTCCCCCTTGGTTTCATCCCAATAAATACGGTCGCCAGATTTATAGGCAACATTACCCATGTGCGAAACTAAAGCCGCATCATAACCAACTCCGATCGGAGCATTTAATCCAGAAGCATCCCTACTTTTGACTGACTCTATAAAGTTTAGGGTGTGAAGATCCAATCCGTTATCTTTATTTTGTTGTACAGGTATCGCCTCCATTCTTTTTCCAGGCTCTTTTCCCCAACCTTTGAATTCGTTTTCAGGAATAACTTCCCAACCACCACGGTCTAAAACCAAGGTGCCATTATTTCCGATGAAAGCAATTCCGTGATTACGACCATAATTACCACCATCAATACCTGTTGCATGTTCCCATAAAATTGAAAACCCATCGTATTCAAAAACAGTCTGCAAGGTATCAGGGGTCTCAGAAGCATCATCAGGATAAGCGAATTTTCCACCTAAAGCCATAACTGATTTAGGTGTACCGGCTTTCATTCCATATAAGGCATAATCAATCAAATGAACACCCCAATCGGTCATCAAACCGCCTGCATAATCCCAAAACCATCTAAAACTAAAATGGAATCTATTTTTATTAAAATCTCTTTTAGGAGCTGGACCCAACCACATATTATAATCTACACCAGCGGGTACGGGAGTATTTGGAAGAATGGGAACAGGTTGCATCC
>CAZYQR010000017.1:0-20521 GCA_964649755.1 uncultured Maribacter sp.
GAAATTTATTGGTATCCTATTTAGGAATCCTATTGTTTTTTAATGTCTCATTTGCGCAAGCTCCCAAAAAAAATTCTTCATCGGACATTTATCATTCAATTCAAAAATTGAATTTTTTGGGATCAGCCTTATACATTGCGGCCCATCCTGATGACGAAAATACAAGACTGATCTCATATCTCTCCAACGAGGTTAAAGCAAGGACTGCATACTTGTCTCTTACAAGAGGTGATGGAGGACAAAACCTTATAGGGCCAGAACTTAGGGAACTTTTAGGTGTCTTACGCACCCAGGAACTTTTGGCAGCACGCCGCATTGATGGTGGTGAACAGTTTTTTACAAGGGCCAATGATTTTGGTTACTCAAAACATCCCAATGAAACCTTGAAATTATGGAACAAAGATTCTGTGCTGAGTGATGTGGTACGAACCATACGTAAATTCAAACCTGATGTTATCATCAACCGATTTAACCATAGAACACCAGGTTCTACCCATGGACACCATACATCATCTGCTATGTTAAGTTTTGAGGCTTTTGATTTGGCTGGCGACCCTACCTCCTATCCAAACCAACTCAAAAAGTTAGATACTTGGCAACCCCAAAGATTGTTCTATAATACATCGTGGTGGTTTTATGGTAGTGAGGAAAAATTTAAAGAAGCAGATAAATCGAATATGTTGAGCTTCGATATAGGCGTTTATTATCCTTTACTTGGCATATCCAATAATGAAATTGCTTCTTTGGCAAGCAGTCAACATCTCTGTCAAGGGTTTGGGAGACTCTCTACACGGGGCAGTCAGAATGAATATGTAGAATTATTAAAGGGGGATTTACCAGCAGACAAAAGCAACATTTTTGATGGAGTAAATACAACTTGGTCACGTGTTGCAGGTGGTAAGGCCGTGGGTGAAATCCTTTATGAGATTGAAAAAAACTTCGATTTTCAGAATCCATCCATACATTTGACAAGTCTATTGGAAGCCCATAAATTGATTCAAGAAATACCTGATTCGCATTGGAAAAATATAAAAGCCAAAGAGTTGGAAGCTATCATTGCATCTATAACGGGTTTATATCTTGAGGCTTCATCACAGGATGCAATCGCCAACCCCGGAAGTAAAGTCCAGGTAAATATTGAAGCATTGAATCGTAGTGCCTCAAAAATCATATTGAAATCTATTTCAATAGATAAAATCACTGCTGAACAAAAAGATGTGGTTCTCTCTGAGAATGAAAAAATAAATCTAAACATTGATTTGATTATACCCGAAAACACTAAATATACTAGTCCTTATTGGCTGGAGAATAAAGGGACTATAGGAATGTATACAGTAGAAAATCCTGATTTAATAGGGAAACCAGAGACTCCGTCTGCTTTTATGGCCACATTTAAAGTTGATTTTGATGGCTATCAAATTACATTCATAAAACCGGTAATTCATCGTTATTCAAAACCGGATAAAGGGGAATTATATCAACCTTTTGAAATATTACCTGAAGCCACAGCAAGTTTCACCGATAAGGTCATGATTTTTGCAGACGGTAAATCGAAGAAAATCCCAATTGCAATAAAAGCCCACCGAGATAGCATTAAAGGGGATGTGGTGTTTTGTTACTCTAAAGGCTGGAAGATTGACCAAGAAAGTAAACCCTTCGAAATTGCTAAAAAAGGAGATGAGCAAATTGTGGTATTCGAATTGACGCCACCTGCCAATGAAGATGAAAGTTATATTTCGCCTATAATTAAGATAAATGGTAAAGAACTATCCAAAGAATTGGTCACTATTAATTATGATCATATTCCGGCGCAATCCGTTTTATTGCATGCTGAGGCCAAAGTGGTTCGATTGAATATCCAAAAGGTAGGAAATCATATTGGGTATATAGCTGGAGCAGGTGATGAAGTACCCAAAAGCTTGGAACAAATTGGTTATCAAGTCCATACAATTGACCCCAATACAATTAATGCGGAAACATTGAGCAAATATAGTGCGATTGTTGTAGGCATAAGGGCGTATAATATCGTCCCTGAATTAAAGTTTAAACAGAAGTATTTATTCGATTACGTTGAGAAAGGTGGTAATTTGGTATTGCAATACAATACGGCAGGAAGATGGAGTGCACAATTTGATGATATAGCGCCCTATCCGCTAAAATTATCAAGAGATAGAGTTACAGATGAGAATTCTTCAGTGCAAATCATTGCTAAGGACCATGAATTGGTAAACTATCCGAATAAAATTACAGTATCTGATTTTGATGGTTGGGTACAAGAACGTGGGCTTTATTTTCCCAATGAATGGGATGATAAATTCACCCCGATACTATCTATGAACGATGAAGGTGAGTCGTCAAAATCTGGTAGCTTATTAATTGCTCCCCATGGTAAAGGCAATTACATTTATACAGGATTAAGTTTTTTTAGGGAATTGCCAGCAGGTGTATCAGGGGCCTATAAACTTTTTGCCAATATGCTATCTGTAGGAAAGAAAAATGTTGATAATAAGACTAATGTAAAAGGCTAAGAATGTTAGATAAACTTGTTTGGAAAAAAGAATATTCCATGGTGTTGATATTGAACTTCATCTATATTTTGGTTTTTGGTTATCTAATGACAGCTTTTACTTGATATGGAGGTATTAGATTGGATTATACTTTCAGGTACCCTTTTATTCATCGTTGGTTATGGCGTTTGGAAAACTCGCGGAAGCAAAGACGTAAACGACTATGTCCGCGGCGGTAATCAATCAAAATGGTGGACCATAGGTTTATCTGTGATGGCTACCCAAGCAAGTGCAATTACATTCCTATCCACTCCTGGGCAAGCTTTTCATGACGGAATGGGTTTTGTTCAATTTTATTTTGGACTGCCCCTTGCCATGATAATCATCTGCTTGGTATTTGTGCCAATTTATCATAAGTTGAAGGTATATACGGCTTATGAATTCCTAGAAAACCGCTTTGACCTTAAGACCAGATCTTTGGCTGCCATACTCTTCTTAATTCAGCGAGGACTTGCTGCAGGTATTACAATTTTTGCGCCTTCAATTATTCTATCGGCTGTACTTGGTTGGGATTTAAGGACTTTAAATATTATTATTGGGACATTGGTGATTATCTATACGGTCTCGGGCGGCACTAAAGCAGTTAGTGTTACACATAAGCAACAAATGTTCATCATTTTTGCCGGGATGTTCGTTGCCTTTTTCTTTATTTTAGGCTACCTACCAGAGGATATAGGATTTGGCAAAGCGCTCAAGATAGCTGGTGCAAGTGACAAGCTTAATATTTTGGACTTTAGTTTCGATACCAAAAGTAGATATACCTTTTGGAGTGGAATTACTGGTGGTCTCTTTCTCGCCTTAGCTTATTTCGGAACAGACCAAAGTCAGGTTCAACGCTACTTGTCTGGAAAATCAATAAGGGAAAGTCAACTAGGGTTGATCTTCAATGGAGTTGTTAAAATACCCATGCAATTCTTCATATTACTCGTTGGTGTCATGGTTTTCGTTTTCTATCAATACAATCCCTCTCCGTTAAATTTTAATCCAGTTGCTACGCAAGGAGTTTTGAATTCTGAATATGCTGATGATTACAAAGTACTTCAAGAAAGACAAGTAATCTTGGAAACTGAAAAAACCATTGCACAGAACAAATTCTCAATGGCATTGGAATTAAAGGAATACACAGCTATTGAAGCTGCCAAAATGCAAATAATAAGCATTAATAGAAAAGATAGTACGAATCGGGCGACAGCAAAAACATTGATTAAACAAGCTGATGCTTCCATCGAAACCAACGATAAGGATTATGTATTTATCCATTTTATATTGCATAATCTACCTAAAGGTCTTATTGGTTTATTATTGGCTGTGATATTATCGGCGGCAATGTCTTCCACGGCATCAGAATTGAATGCGTTGGGAACCATTACGGCATTGGATTTATACAAACGAAATAAAAAGGAAGTTCTCTCGGAAAAACATTATGTTCAAGCTTCAAAAGCTTTTACATTACTGTGGGGTGTGGTAGCCATATTTATTGCCTGTATTGCTAATCTCTTTGATAATTTAATACAATTAGTGAATATCATTGGCAGTATATTTTATGGTAATGTGCTGGGCATTTTTCTTTTGGCATTTTTCTTTAAATACGTTAAAGGCAATGCGGTATTCTTTGCTGCCATTTTAACACAATTATTAGTTTGTATAACCTACTATAACTTAATTCATATTTATCCCTCAGGTCAGGAGAAACTGGGGTATCTATGGTTGAATTTTATAGGTTCTGCCCTCGTTATTCTAATAGCTTTGACTTTTGAGGCATTTGACAGACTATTAAAAAAGCCGCCTTTAATCCAAAAATAATTCTAGCATTAAATATTTGGGTTGCTGTTTACAATGAAATTATTACTCTAGCTTTATACATATAAAATGAAGTATTCCTCTTACTGTTTAATATGGGCTCCAAAAAATACACAATCAAGGATGTAGCTGAACTAGCGGGTGTATCCAAGGGTACAGTTGATCGGGTATTACACAAACGCGGTAAAGTTTCACAAAAAGCCTTGGAAAAGGTAAATCAAGTACTAAAAGAATTAGACTTTAAGCCAAATCCTATTGCCCGAAGCCTTAAGAACAACAAAGTATACAAAATTGCCGTACTTCTTCCTGATTCTAATGTAGACCCTTATTGGACAGGTACGGGGTTATTTTTAAAGAAAGGTACCTTTAACCCTGCTCCTATAGCTAAAAGTGGTTTCTATGCTCCACATGACGCCAAAGATATGCAGAACATAAAAGTTGGTGACAAAACAGTAATCCTGATTGCAAATAACAACGATTACATGCAGGCAATTGAATATCTAAAATAAAACTAACAATGAAGTCGTATGTCCAAAAAATAGCGCTTGTTCAATTATTTATGTTTTCCTTAAGTGCACATGCCCAATCAGTTACTATTAGCGTGGATACAATGTCTCTGGAAACCTATGGATTTGGTAAACCAAACCCGGTTCCCATTTTAGCTGAAAATCCCAAAATATATCCATATTTTAAATTCGAGGAATATGAGCACACATCAAAAAAGAAAGATTGGAAGGTGGTTACATTAGAAAACGATTATATAAAAGTGCTCGTTTTACCTGAAATTGGTGGAAAAGTGTGGGGAGCTATTGAAAAAAGTACTGGTGAAGAATTTTTATACAAAAATGAAGTCATCAAATTCAGGAATATTGCCATGAGGGGGCCATGGACATCTGGTGGTATAGAATTTAATTTTGGTATTATTGGCCACCATCCCTCAACCGCAACATCGGTAGACTACACGACTAGGACCAATGATGACGGTAGTGTTAGCTGTATTGTTGGGAACATTGATTTGCCCTCCAATACTAGATGGACGGTTGAAATTCGTTTGGAAAAGGATAAAGCTTATTTTGAAACAAATGCCTCATGGTATAACGCATCTCCTGTTACAGAATCATATTATACTTGGATGACCGCAGCTGCCGTTGCGACATATGATCTAGAATTCTTTATTCCTGGAAACCAATATGTAGAACATAACGGTGATGCCCATGATTGGCCTATAGATCCAAAAGGAAGAAATCTATCACATTATAAGAACAATACTTTCGGATCTTCAAAATCGTATCATATTGTAGGGGAATACAATGATTTTTTCGGGGGATATTACCATGACAGCAAATTTGGTTTCGGTCAATGGGCGCCTTATGAAGAAATGCCTGGACAGAAATTGTGGTTATGGGATTTATCTCGTGGAGGTGGAATTTGGGAGGATTTACTAACCGATTCTGATGGGCAATATATTGAATTTCAGGCCGGTAGATTATTTGACCAGTATTCTCCCGCTAGAGCCACCAACCCAATTAGTCAGGTAGGTTTCGACCCTTATATGATGGATCGTTGGAGCGAAATTTGGTTTCCGTATAAAGAAATCGGTGGTATGGTAGACGCCTCGGAACATGGTGTGCTAAATGTAGAAATCAAAGATGGCAAAATATATATTGGACTAAACGCACTTCAAGAATTAGATCATATAATTCAGGTTTTGGTTAATGGTAACTCTGTTTTCTCAGAATTGCTGAAACTAAAACCGATGGAAATTTTCACCAAGACGATTGAGATAAACCCTCAAGATAAGATTGAAATAACAATTGATGGTACTGAATTGAATTTTGGAAATGGCCCTAAAATAAATCTACTAAAAAGACCCTTCGAGGAAGACAATAATTTAACCGTTTCCAATGAAGAACTGTTGCTTTTTGAAGGAACAGAAGCCTTGGAGTTTCGGGAATTCAATCTTGCCCTTGATAAATTAACCGAATTGCTGCAAATGGATCCTTCACATAAAGCTGGTTTAGTAAAACTGGCCGAACTTGAATATCGCAAAACCAATTACGACGAAGCATTGGAATTCGCCAATGCGGTACTTAAAATGGACACTTACAACGCTTCTGCCAATTATTTAGCTGGAATAACTTATCGTGCGCAGAAAGATTTTATCAATGCCTTAGAATCGTTGGGGTGGGCAGCTAGGGATATTAAGTATAGATCAGTTGCATATGCCCAGATGGCAGAAATCCATTTCGCATTAAAAGATCATAAAAGGGCAAAATATTATGTTCAAAAGTCATTGGCGTATAATGCATATAATGTTAATGCCAGGGAAGTATTGTTGTTGATAAGTAGTCTTGAAAAGGATGCCACAGCTGTAAAGAATATAACTGAGGCTATTGTAGAAATTGACCCGCTCAACCATTTCGTCACAACAGAAGCCTCTTTTAAGAACAATGAAAAAAACAATGGTTCAAATGTTCAAAATGAATTTAAGGAAGAGACTATTTTGCAATCGGCAATCCATTACCATTCATTAGGTATGATCAATGACGCCCGCACTACCCTTTCCAGAGGTGTAACGAGTCCAAAAAATGAGCTTTGGAAATCTTATCTCTTTAAAGGTAAAAGAAACGCTGAAAGCCAGGCTGTTTTAAATAATGTTGTTTCAAATTCCATAGATTTTGTTTTTCCTTATCGAAGAGAAACGTTACCAGTTCTGGAATGGGCAGTTCAACAAAATTCAAGTTGGAAATTAAAATATTTACTAGCGCAGAATTATTTGGCCGTTGGTCTGGAAGCTAAAGGAAAATCAATTTTAAAAACCTTAGCAACCGAACCTAATTCTGATGTATTTTATAGGTTTAGGGCTAAATTACTATCTGAAAACAGCTATGATGATAAACTGAAGGATGTGCTAAAAGCACTTGAATTGAATAACAAAGATTGGAAAATATGGGAAGAGACAATTCTGTTTTATGTTCAAAATGGAAAGTATGATGAAGCACATACAACCTCAAAAAAAGCATATGAAAGGTTTTCTGGAAACTATAATATTGGTTTGGCCCATGCTAAGGCTTTAGTACAAGTAGATGCCTTTGATGAAGCTATTGAAGTACTGAAAAACATTCAAATCCTCCCCTTCGAACACGCTAGTGAAAGCCGTAAAATATATGAACAAGCCTATATAGGTGCTGCATTGAAACAATTTCATAAAAAAGATTTGGTTAAATCCATTGAATTCTTGGAACAATGTAAACAATGGCCCGAAAACATAGGCGTAGGCAAACCATACAATCCTGATGAAAGAATGCAAAATTATTTGTTGGCTGTCTGCTATAAATTAACAAATCAAAGTGGCAAAGAATCGCTTTTATTAAGAGAAATCATTGATTATACATTTAATACAAAAGAACGGTCTAGTGTAAACAATCTGTTTTCGCTTTTGGCTTTACAAAATTTAAACAAGAAACAGGAATTAAATAAATTGCTTAGTCGTCTTAAAGCTTCCAATCAATTAGTGGATAAATTAGTTTGGGCATTTTTTATAAATGACGAATCTAAACTTTCTAACTTAAAAATCAATTCTGACTTAAGTAACAACTTATGGAATGCAATGAAAACCGCAGCTCAGTATTAGGTTCAACCACGGTTTCTTATTGAATTTATTTTAATGGTCTGATGATATAACTATACGATAAATCTTCTGGTTGAATTTGGTATTTATCCAAAGCCATAAAGCCCCAACTATTATCTCCGCCCACACCCATTTGTTTGTAGTCGATGTTAATATTGACCAAATCACGTTTTTCAATATCAACGGTATGCCGTTGTTGTTTTGTTTCCCCTGGGTCAAAATCACTATTATATTGGTGATGTGCACTAAATTCAAACAATTGGGGAGCGTAAATCCCAATCCCCGTTCCGGCTTCGTTGGTAAAGGTTACCCAACGAACATCTGCCCTATTTCCATTTTCTTGCGGACGTATATATGGGAAATATAAATCATCAACATTGGAATCATATTTACCTACCATGGCGGATGTTTTGCGGTCCTGATAATTCTCATGAGGTCCCCTACCATACCAATTCACTTTTTGATATTCATTTTTGATTATAAAGTTATTTCCAAATCGAGGTATTACAGGTAAATCTTTTGAGATATCAGTTAATCCTGTCGTAACCTTTATTTCTCCTTTGTCATTAACATCATATGTAATACTTACTTTACCATTTACATCGGGCAAATCATAGGTAGCAGTTACACTTACATTTTCATTTTCTATTTTAAACGGACTTTGGGCTATTTTAAGTTCTTCAATGGTCCTGTTATTTTCACCAGATTCCACCGCTATCTTCAACAAATTTTGATTTTTGGTAGCGTCATTCCAGGCTTTCAACCTTTTTGGCATATTATAACCAAAATCATTGTCTATAGTTGCCCTCCAAAAATTAGCTTCGATTCCTTTCAATAAAAGATTTCCATTGCCATAGTCAATTGAAGTAATTGAACCTTTTTCAGCATCGAATTTTACCTCAAAATCTTTACCCTTAATAATAACCAGGTTATCATTGGAAGTAATCTCTAGTCCGCCTCCTGAATCGTTCTTAGAAAAAGTTTCAGGTGTAAAATCGGATAATTGAAATTGTTCATAGGCTATCACATGGTCTTGTGGCACAAGATCATTTTTCACCTTAGTTTTGGCGTAAATGTTCAAATAATATTCTGCCTTGGCATCTTTTAATTCAGGTAAATCAAGTTTTATTGTTTTAGATTCATAAGAGGCAATGTCCAACATAGGTATTTCACCAGATGCCAATTCTTCCCCATCTTTCGATAACCTCCAGCTAAAATCAAATTTGTTCAGATTAGTGAAATCATAAATATTTTTAATCACAATTTCACCAGTCTTGGCATTCTTACTTTCAAATTTTACATATTGATAAACTTTCTTTACCTCGTATAAAGATGGGTGTGCGCTCCTATCCGGATTTACAACTCCGTTTAAACAGAAGTTCTCATCATTCTGGTAATCCATTCCTCCCAAATCTCCTCCATAGGCCCAGTAATCCCTTCCATCTTCAGTTTTGGTAGCAATTCCTTGATCAACCCAATCCCAAATAAATCCACCTTGCAAGACATCATATTTCTCAATTACATCCCAATATTCTTGAAGATTACCCACACTATTACCCATCGCATGTGCATATTCACATTGGATCAGTGGCCTTTTTGGATTATTTTCGGCATACTTGATCATATCTGGAATACGCATATACATTGGCGCCTGAATATCGGTGTTTTCATATGAACTTGCCCCCTCATACTGAACAGGACGAGTGGTATCATGAGCCTTTAACCAATCGTACGTAGCAACAAAGTTATCGCCATTACCTGCTTCGTTGCCTAATGACCATGTGATGATACTGGTAAAGTTCTTGTCCCTTTCGAACATTCTAATGGTACGATCTAAATGCATCGCCTTCCATTGTGGTAGATATGCCGGATGCACTTTTATCGCTTCTAAATTATTATCAAGTCCTTGATTGGTTGCTCCCATGCCATGAATCTCTATATTGGCTTCATCAATTACATAAAAACCATATTTATCACACATTCTATAAAAATGTGGATTCTTAGGATAGTGACTGCAACGAATAGCATTTAAATTGTTTTGCTTCATTACCGTAAGGTCTTTCATAGTAAGTTCCTCTGTCACCACATGACCGGTTTGGTCGTCATGGTCGTGAAGATTAGCCCCTTTTAGCAAAACAGCTCTACCGTTTACCAAGAATTGATTGTTCTTAATCTCTACTTTTCTAAAACCAACTTTAACACTTGTTGCCTCTGAGATTGAAGCATCTTTATTTTTAAGGCTAATAAGTAGTGTATACAGATTAGGAGTTTCTGCATTCCAGGTCTTCACGTTTGGAATATTCTCTTCAAACATAAGTTGGGTAATTCCTACTGCATTATCCAATTTCTGGGAATTAACATAGATTTCGTTATTCCCATCCAATAATTTTATTTCAGCAATTGTAGGGTTTCCCGAAGCATTATTCACCTCTAATTGAAGTTTAAACAATCCGTCTTTATACTTATTCTCCAAGTCTGCAATCACCGTAAAATCTTTAATAGTGGTGTTATTCGTTGCATATAGGTATACATCGCGATCTATACCACTTAATCTCCAAAAATCCTGATCTTCCAAATAACTGGCATCTGACCAACGAAGCACTTGTACGGCAATATTATTTTTACCTTGTTTAATATATTTTGAAATGGCATATTCCGCAGGTGTTTTACTGCCTTCATTGTACCCGACCTTTTCACCGTTTATCCAAATATACATCGCGCCACTAACGCCCTCAAAATGAAGGTATACCTCTTTGCCATTCCATGTTTCAGGAATATCAAACTCACGCTTATAGCTTCCAACAGGATTTTCGTCATGTGGAATATATGGTGGATTAGGAGGGAACATATAGGTGACATTGGTGTAAAAAGGAATCCCATGACCTTTAATTTCCCAGTTAGATGGAACTTCCAACGTATCCCAACCTGCTAAGTCAAATTCATTCTTGTAAAAATCAGTTGGCCGTTGCATCGGGTTTTCAGCATAATAGAAATCCCAAGTACCATTTAATGATTGGTATAGCGGTGAATTCTCCCAACTAGTATTTTTTATGGCATCTTCAACACTTTCATATCTGTAAAATGAAGCCGTAGGTTCTTCCCTATTAATCTGGAAAATTTCTGGGTTTTCCCATTCAGGATTCTCCCATTTTTCAGCGGTGTAGATTGGCTTTTCAATTTGCTTTTCACAAGAAATGAATAGAATGGATAAAGCTAAAAAAATAATTGACTTATACATATTGGATGGTGGTTTAATGAACTATCAAATATAACATAAAAGCTAATTAAAGTGAACGATTTTGACCATGAAAAAAGCCCTAACAGTAATGTCAGGGCTTCAGTATAATTAAATGTGGGCAACTTACATTGCGCCCCACTCCTTTAAGGAGTCTTTGTTCATTTTTACATAATCGGCATTGCCAGCTTCTTCAGCCGCAGCTAATGATTTTTTAGCTGTTACAATGGCGGCTTTTTTATCCCCGGATTTTGCTTGAATCAAAGACTGTTGTCTTAACTGCCAAAAAGCTGGCTTCTCAGTCATTGACATGGCCTTATCCATCCATTCCTTGGCTTTACTAATATCCTTACCAGAAGAAGCATAATATACAGCTGCAGCATAATAATCACCCGCTCCAGGTCCGTTAAGGACTCTATCTATATTCTTGGTCACTGCAGCATCTGTTGGCACTTCGAATTTTACACCAACGTATGTTTTTTCCCAAAGGATGCCCAAAGTCGCACCATTATCACTTAAATCGTCAATGGTTATTGTAAATGACTCAACATCCACATCCATAGACTGCACCTGAGCCGTTGTTTTAGCAGCTACCTTACTATCATCCCATTTCCCTGGAGCACCTCCACCTTGGTACTCTGTATAAAAATATACTTCCCATGATTGGGCACTTGGTTTAGTGAATATGGCATATGAACCCGCTTTAAGTTCTTGACCATCTATGGTAACATCTTCACTGAAGGTAACCTTAGTTCTTGCATTAGCTCCTGTTCTCCAGACTTTATCAAAAGGCACTAAGTCACCAAAAATAGTTCTTCCACGCATAGAAGGTCTTGAATACTCTACTGTAACATCTGTTAATCCCACAGCTTGCTCCATTTTAGAAGACGGACTGGGTGCAGGTGTGCTTATTTGGGCTTCCATTGAAAAGGAAACCAAAGTCACACATAATAATAAGAGAATTTTTTTCATTTTAAATCGATTTTTAGTTTTCACAAAGCTAGAGATAAACCCTTACCACTTTTGTTAAGATATTCTTAAATAAACGTGATGATTCAAAATCAATTATTTACAAATGGACTTGAAATTATCTTGTCACCAAGATAGAATGTGAGATAGTACACCCCAGATTTTAAAAAAATCAAATCCAATAGGTTGTTCTCTATTTCAGAACCTATCTTAAATTGCACCATTTTACCTGAGGTATCAAAAACTGCTTGGGCTAAAATATTTTTCTCTGTAGTAAGCTCATATTCAAGGGTCTTTGAGCCATAGCTTTTATAAAGCAATAAGCTATCTTCTATAATTTCGGGATTAGATTCAATTTCTTCATTAGGAGTTTCTTCATTTTCGTCAACATTATTATCAAAATGAAGGCTATACAATAAAGGATTCAAAGTTATAGCCGGGATATCTCTTTGAAAATATTCAGAAGAAATAAAATATCGATTCTCCGAAACATAAGTAATACCCTCAGTTTGTGCGAATCCGATGTCAAAGGGTAAGCTATCCAAACTCCCACTAAAAATAGAAATAGCCGTAGCACTGGTAATTCTTTTGACAAACGGTACCAATATGTTTGAATGCCCTAGAATTAATAATTCATTTGATAATGGATTGTATGTTGCACCGGTTACAAGTCCGTTAACTTGGTAGGTATCTAATCTTTTTGCTAAATACGTTCCCGGCTCTTTGGGAACAGAGTATGCAACAGTGCCACCATCTAACCATTGCTTGGTAAGTATTACTAATTGATCATTGAGTACAATTAAAGCTTCAGCATCCCAATTACTCTTACCATTGTCATCGAAATTATTCTGATCTTCATAGGCAAAATTGATTTTTTCTGCTGCGACATTGGCAGAACTATCAAAGTCTTGCTTAGAAATTCTATAAATGGTCAAGTCTTCACGCGTCCCTGAGTAATTACCAATATCTGCGATGTAGATATAATTTTCATCTTGGGTGATATCTTCCCAATCAATATTTATGGCATTTGAAATGGTCACCTTACGCGTTGTTTGAAGAGAAACAGTATCTATTTCAAAAAGCTCAGGGGTATTACCTGAATCATTGTGTGAAATAAGTTTGTCATTGTAAAAAATAAGCCCAGAATTTTCTGCTAATTCAGGCGGCATCTCCCCTATTTCCTGAACACTTACTTGAGCACCTAACAGATAAGGTATCAGTGTAAAAACAATATGTAATAAACGTAATTTCATAAGCAATTCGAGAAGAATAAGATACGAAATTGATATTAGAATGTATTTATATTTTTATTGTGTTTAATGTTATTGTATTTTTGTTAAACAATTATCCTAGGTACTATAAAATGAAACTATATCAATTACATTCGAAACAAGTATTACCGATAACTACGGATGAGGCTTGGGAGTTTTTATCCAATCCCAATAACTTAGCAACTATAACTCCCGACCATATGGGCTTTACTATTTTTGCGGGTGCCAATAGGCCTATGTTTCCCGGTCAAATCATACAATATAAAGTATCGCCATTTCCTGGCTATGCTACTAAATGGGTTACAGAAATAACCCATGTGCAGCAAGGAGTGTATTTTGTTGATGAACAACGTTTTGGTCCTTATTCCCTTTGGCATCATAAACACTTTATCAATCCGATTTCCGAAGGGGTTGAAATAGAGGATATTATTGACCTTAAACTTCCTTATGGTATTCTTGGCCAACTGGGATATCCCTTGATTAAAAAACAATTAGTCAAAATCTTCGAGTACCGAGAACATAAACTCAATGAATTATTTGGGGAAATTGAAGGAATACCAAGTTTCCTTACGTTAAAAACAGTTTAAAGTGAATCAGAAAGTATCGATATTCTGGTTTAGGCGCGATTTACGTTTAGAAGACAATATTGGCCTAAATCACGCTTTAAATGGCAACTCACCCATACTCCCTATATTCATATTTGATTCAGAAATACTTGACCAGTTACCTGAAAATGATGCCCGTATAACTTTCATACACAAAACAATTAAGGGTCTTAGCGACCATTTAAAACAAAATTACAACAGCTCCATAGCTATGCACTATGGCGATCCCGTTGAAGTATTTAAATCCTTAGCTAACAACTATTCCATAGATGCTGTATATGCGAATCATGATTATGAACCTTATGCACTCCAACGAGACGCAGCAATAAAAAAACTATTAGACACCAATAACATCACATTTTACACTTGTAAGGACCAAGTGGTTTTTGAAAAAAAAGAAATTGTCAAATCTGACGGTAAACCCTATGTCGTTTATACGCCGTATAAAAATAAATGGAAGGAAAAATTCAATCCTGAAAAACATCTAGAATTTTCTGACAAGCCATCAATTACTAATAATTTCATTAAAGACCCAAAGCTGCCCTTCCTTCCCTTATTACATATGGGTTTTGTACCATCGCAAATTGCAGTTCCTGGCTATATAAGCTCTGATGTATTTATTGAAAATTATGAAGCTACAAGAAACTATCCTGCGAAAATGAACGGTACTTCTAGAATAGGACCGCATTTAAGATTTGGTACTGTTTCTATCCGAAAAATCATGAAGCAAGCCCTAAAGGCTAATAATGAGGTTTTTTGGAATGAATTGATTTGGCGTGAATTTTTTATGCAAATCCTATGGCATTACCCAAAGACCGTGAACCATGCTTTCAAAGCCAAATATGAACGTATACAATGGCGAAATAATGAAGTGGAGTTTGATAAATGGAAGAGCGGACAAACGGGATATCCACTTGTTGATGCAGGCATGAGAGAGCTTAACCAAACTGGTTTTATGCACAATCGTGTGCGTATGTTGGTCGCCAGTTTTCTTTGCAAGCATTTGCTCATAGATTGGCGTTGGGGAGAGGCCTACTTTGCTGAAAAGCTCTTGGACTTTGACCTAAGTGCCAATGTAGGTAATTGGCAGTGGGCAGCTGGTAGTGGTGTCGATGCCGCCCCTTATTTTCGAATATTCAATCCAATAACACAAGTCGATAAATTCGATAAACATAAAGAATATATCAATAAATGGGTTCCAGATTTACAGGAACTAACTTACCCAGTAAAAATGGTAGACCACAAAATAGCTCGCGAACGGTGTCTAAAAGTATACAAGGAGGCTTTGGGATAATCCTTTTTTAGTATATTTAGGTCGATGCAACTTGTTGCTATGTCAAAGAACAAGACCAGACCTAATACGACATCAGTATCTTCTTTTTTAGATAGCGTTGAAGACGAAATCCAAAGACAGGATAGTTGTACGCTTATTAGTATTATGAAAGAAATAACAGGAGAAGAACCTATAATGTGGGGAGCCAGTATCATTGGTTTTGGTAGCTATCATTATAAATACGATTCAGGTCGTGAAGGCGATATGCTACTAACCGGCTTTTCGCCACGAAAGCAAAACTTTTCTTTATACATTTTGGCGAGATTTGCTAAATATGAAAAATTAATGCAAAAATTAGGGAAACACAATACCGGTAAATCCGGTTTAAACATAAAAAGATTATCAGATATAATTAGGGATGTTTTGACGGAATTAAACAAAGCATCCTATAATCATTACAATCAAAAGTATAATAACTAATTGAATACTAAAATGAAAAAAACACTCTTAGGGCTTTTTATGCTGATGGCAATCTCCACTTCAGCTCAAAAAATGAACAGCAACAAAAAAATACTGGTCGCCTCTGTTGAAAAACATAAATCAGAACTGATTAAAATAAGTGATTCCATTTGGGCATTGGCAGAAACGGCTTTCGAAGAACATGAGTCCGCTGAAATTTTGGCAGATTATGCCGAAAAAAATGGCATGACGGTCGAACGTGGTGTCGCTGGGATACCAACGGCATTCACGGCTACCTACGGTTCAGGAAAGCCTGTAATCAGCATTTTGGGAGAATTTGATGCCTTGCCTGGCATTTCGCAAAAAGCACAACCTACAAAAGAACCACTTAATGATGGCGCAGCCGGCCATGGTTGTGGACATAACCTTTTCGGAGCGGCAAGTTTAGGCGCAGCGCTCGCCACCAAAGAATTAATAGAACAAGGAAAATTAAAAGGTACCATAAAATTCATTGGGACACCTTCCGAAGAGAAATTCTTCGGTAAAATTTGGATGGTTCGCGAAGGCCTTTGGGATGATGTTGATGTTAACCTCAGCTGGCACCCTTCCGCAAAAACGGAGGCCGATGTGCAGAGTTCACTGGCCCTTGTGGATTTTAAAGTAGAATTCTATGGACAAGCAGCACATGCTTCTGTTGACCCTTGGAATGGGCGAAGTGCTTCCGATGCTCTAGAGCTCTACACTACAGGAATCAATTATTACCGTGAACATATAAAACCAACAGTTCGTATTCATTATCATATTCAGGATGGAGGACAAGTAGTAAATGTGGTCCCCGATTATTCTAAATTGTGGGTAAGGGTGCGTGATACGAAACGCAGTGGAATGATGCCTGTATATGAGCAAGTTAAAAAAATGGCTGAAGGAGCTGCTATTATGGCTAATGTTGATTATAAAATATCGTTGATATCTGGTATTTATGAAGTTTTGGTCAACCGTGCAGGTGGCGAAGCAATGCAAAAGAATTTAGAACTGCTCGGCCCTTTGTCCTATACTGCGGAGGAAACCGCTTTTGGAAAAAAAATACAAGAAGCCACAGGCAAGCCACAGCTCGGCATGGATAGTGCCATAAAACCTTTGGAAGAAACCAAGGAACATCCGGGAGGTGGCTCTACCGATGTAGGAGATGTTAGCTGGAATGTGCCAAATATTAACCTTGGAGTTACTGTTGCACCAAAAGATACCCCATGGCATTCCTGGGCAGTGGTTGCCTGTGGAGGTATGAGTATTGGGCATAAAGGAATGATCCATGCTGCAAAAGCTTTGGGAATGACAGCAGTTGATCTCTTTGAAAATCCTAAGTTGGTAGAAAAAATAAATGCGGAATATAAAGAACGTAAAGGAAGTGAAAAATATGTGCCGATCATCCCTGAAGGTCCACCACCTATCACTGGAAATTAAGAGCTAAATAAAACTATATGGAAAAGGAAATAGTCAAAGAATATGCAAAAGGGGATTTAACCATTTTATGGAAACCTAAAAAATGTATTCACGCTGCGACTTGTGTCAAAACACTACCAGATGTTTACGATCCAAAAGGCAAACCATGGATAAAACCTGATAATGCGAATATAGAGGAACTAAAGGCACAAATTGATGAATGCCCTTCAGGTGCATTGAGTTATATCTTTAAAGGCGAAATTGAAACCAATGAAAATACATCTAATATGACAAAAATTGATATCAAACCCAACGGGCCAATATTGGTCCATGGGAATATAGTGATCACAGACCAAAATGGAGTAGAACATAAAAAGGAAAAAACCACAGCCTTTTGCCGTTGCGGAGCTTCAAGCAACAAACCGTTTTGTGATGGGGAGCACAATAGAATTGGTTGGAAAGATAGTTAATTGCAAATGACCAAACCACTATTTAAACCAACCTATTTTCTACCCTTGTTTATAGTTTTGGTCATTATGGATTTGATTACCGGAAGTTTAGAAAATGAATCTTTCCGCCATTTCACCAAGCCGCTGATCCTATTTTCACTTTTCATCTACTTTGCAGTTAATGGCAAAAGTTTAGATCGTTCAACATACATTTTAATGCTGTTGGCATTGTTCTGTTCTTGGTTAGGTGATTCATTTTTAATGTATGAAACAATTTCTCCCAATTACTTTTTATTGGGCCTTGTTTCTTTTCTTACTGCTCATATTTTGTATTGTGTTGTATTTCTAAAGCGATGGAATAAAAATGCCTCAAGTGCTTTCTGGGTCGTCTTGATACTATTAATGCTATATGGATTAGTCTTGTTCCTTCAACTTAAAGAGCATCTTGGAGATCTGTTGATTCCTGTGATTATCTATGTTTCAGCTATACTTTTGATGGCGATCACAGCTTTTAGAAGAAAGAAAATGGTAAGCTCGCAGAGCTTTAAATTGGTTTTTATTGGTGCGCTTTTCTTTATTGCATCTGATAGCATTTTGGCGATTAATAAATTCTTAAGTGCAGTCCCCTACTCCCACATACTTGTTATGGGAACTTATGCAACAGCCCAATTTTTAATTACAAAAGGGATATTAATCCAAGACTCGAGCTCAAAATAAAATCCAATAATCGCAAAAACCTAAATGACATGAATAAAATAATAGAATAGAATTAAACACAGCCAAACATTAGCAGTTTCCTCTGCAGAAAAATTATTGGTTTGCCAAGTACAGTTAAACCCTTGTTATCTTGGCGCCAATAGCCCTTAGACGGGTATCAATATCTTCATACCCCCTATCTATCTGTTCAATGTTGTGAATGGTAGAGGTGCCTTTTGCTGATAAAGCAGCAATAAGCAAAGAGATTCCGGCTCTAATATCCGGAGAAACCATTGTAGTGGCTTTTAAGGTCGATTTAAAATCATGCCCTATAACTGTAGCCCTATGTGGGTCGCAAAGAATGATTTTTGCGCCCATATCTATTAATTTATCAACAAAGAACAAGCGACTCTCGAACATCTTTTGATGAATAAGAACTTCACCCTTAGCTTGGGTGGCCATCACCAAGATAATACTCAATAAATCGGGTGTGAGTCCTGGCCAAGGAGCATCAGCAACAGTCAAAATAGAACCGTCTAAGAAATTTTGTATTTCATAACCATCTTTGTGCTGTGGTATATAAATATCATCTCCCCTCTTTTCCAAAGTAATGCCCAATTTTCGAAAAACGGTGGGAATTTGTCCCAAATCATCCCAACTCACATTCTTGACCGTCAGTTCACTTTTGGTCATGGCCGCCAGCCCAATCCAACTGCCTATTTCAATCATATCGGGTAGCATGGTATGCTCTGTACCTCCTAATTCATCTACACCTTCAATTATCAACATATTAGAACCAATACCAGAGATATTTGCTCCCATACGGTTCAACATCTTACATAACTGCTGTAAATAGGGTTCACAAGCAGCATTATAAATAGTTGTTTTTCCTTCAGCTAAAACTGAGGCCATAACAATATTGGCCGTTCCAGTGACTGAAGCCTCGTCGAGTAACATAAAGGTACCTTTCAATTTTTCAGCTTCTACACCATAAAAATGCTCCTCTTTATTATAACGGAACTTGGCACCAAGTTTAACAAAACCTTCAAAATGGGTATCCAATCTACGACGACCAATCTTATCTCCTCCAGGTTTAGGAATATACCCTTTTCCAAAACGTGCCAATAATGGGCCAACAAGCATAATAGAGCCTCTTAGGCCTCTACCGTCTACTTTAAATTGGTCTGATTGTAAATAATCCAAATTAACATCATCGGCCTTAAAGGTATAGGAACCTTTGCCTTTCTTTTGGATCTTAACCCCTAAATCCTCTAACAAGGAAATAAGTTTATTAACATCAACGATGTCGGGTATATTGTTTACAGTAACTTTTTCTGCTGTCAATAGCACTGCGCAGAGAATCTGCAATGCTTCATTCTTGGCACCTTGCGGAGTAATTTCTCCAGACAATTGATGACCGCCTTCAATTTTAAATGTTCCCATTTAGGATTGAGAATATTAGTATCGCTTTTTTCCGCGATTATTACTTCTTTGATTTTTCTTACCAGAACTACTGCGTTGCGTCTTCGCTACCCTATTTTTAAGGAATTGCCCACTATCTGTAAGGTTTTCCCCATTTTTTGCAAGATCAATTTGGCCATCGCTAAGTTCAAAAAGGTGTTTGAAAATTGCCTTGTCATCAACGGTGTCTTTGTTCCAGTTTAAGTAGCATTTCTTCATATGATTGGCAATCGCATACTCCAATCCATCTCTCATATCGCCTTTATCCCATTTAACGGCAACATCGATCATACGTTTTATATTATTCCCGTAAAAACGATATTTAGGGAAATTTTGAGGGTATTCTAAGGCCTCAGGTCTTTGACGAAGCACTTCTTTGGAAGTTATCGGAAATGGCGATTCTACATCCAATTTAAAGTCGGACATGATAAACAATTGATCCCATAATTTATGTTGAAAATCGGGTACATCCCTTAAATGCGGTTGTAAATTACCCATAACGCTTATGATGGATTTGGCCACTTTATTACGTTCAACAGGATCCTCAATAGATACTGCATGGTCTACCATTTTCTGAAAATGACGACCATATTCAGGAATAATAAGCTGGGGTCGCTCAGTATTATATTCTAAGTTTTCTACTAAATTCAAATCTTAAATTTTAA
>CAZYQR010000018.1:0-20360 GCA_964649755.1 uncultured Maribacter sp.
CTTCAAAAAGAAATATTAAAAATCTGAAGTAGAATTTTGCCCGTCCCACAAAAATGATATAAATTTGCAGCCTGTTTAAAATGAAAAATTAGGCGCAATGTCAAAAGTTTGTGAAATTACTGGAAAGAGAGCGATGTTTGGAAACAATGTATCGTTTTCAATGAATAAAACAAGAAGAAGATTTAATGTAAATCTTTCTGAAAAGCGCTTTTATATTCCTGAGGAAGATCGATGGGTAACGCTTAAGGTATCTGCCAAGGCGTTGAAGAGCATTAATAAGAAAGGCATTTCTGCTGTTTTAAAAGAGGCTAAAGCAAAGGGATTAGTAAAATAATCCTAAAAAGATAGATTATAATGGCAAAAAGAGGAAATAGAGTTCAAGTTATATTGGAGTGCACAGAGCACAAAGATTCCGGACAACCAGGAACTTCTAGGTATATCACCACCAAAAACAAAAAGAACACTCCGGAAAGGATGGAGATTAAGAAATTTAATCCGATCCTTAAGAGAATGACAGTTCATAAAGAAATTAAGTAATTAGGATATCTTCACTAAGGTGAAAATATCAAATAACCCATAAGGTCATGGCAAAGAAGACGGTAGCAAGTTTACAAACAAGTTCAAAAAGATTAACCAAAGCAATTAAAATGGTAAAGTCGCCAAAGAGTGGTGCTTACACATTTCATGAGTCTGTAATGACGCCAGAGGCTGTTAACGATTGGTTATCGAAGTAAGATATAATTGATAAAATCAATTTTTAAAAGCTCCTTTTGAAAGAAAGGAGCTTTTTTATTTTCATATCTTTGGCTAAAGTTTTTCAGGTATTATGAGTTTATTCAAAAAGATATTTTCCTCTCAAAAAAAGGAGTCCTTAGATAAAGGGCTAGAGAAAACCAAAACCACTTTTTTTTCCAAGTTAAGTAAGGCTGTTGCAGGCAAGTCCAAGGTTGATGATGATGTATTGGATAATTTAGAAGAAGTTTTGGTTTCTTCAGATGTTGGTGTAGATACAACTTTAAAGATTATTGACCGTATTGAGGCCAGGGTTTCCAAAGACAAATACATGGGAACCGATGAGCTCAATAGTATTTTAAGAGAGGAAATTGCAGGCTTACTTTCAGAGACTCATGTGGGTGAGGAAACCGAATACAGTATTCCAAAAGATAAAAAACCATATGTGATAATGGTAGTTGGTGTGAATGGTGTTGGTAAAACAACTACCATTGGTAAATTGGCTTATCAATTTAAAAAACAGGGACTCAAAGTTGTTCTGGGCGCCGCAGATACATTTAGAGCTGCGGCTATTGAGCAACTACAGGTTTGGGCTGATAGGGTAGATGTGCCAATAGTTAAGCAAAAGATGGGTAGTGATCCTGCATCTGTTGCATTCGATACATTGAGTTCTGCAGTAACCCAAGATGCTGATGTCGTTATTATAGATACAGCTGGGAGGTTGCACAACAAAGTAAATTTAATGAATGAGCTTACCAAGGTAAAACGTGTAATGCAGAAAGTAATAGAAGATACCCCACATGATGTTTTATTGGTATTGGATGGTTCTACAGGACAGAATGCTTTTGAGCAAGCAAAACAATTTACGAAGGCTACCGAGGTCACTTCCTTGGCAGTAACAAAACTTGACGGTACGGCCAAAGGGGGAGTGGTCATCGGTATATCGGACCAATTTCAAATTCCTGTTAAATATATAGGCGTAGGTGAGGGTATTGAAGATTTACAGGTCTTTAATAAGTATGAGTTTGTAGATTCTTTCTTTAATATCGAAAATTGAAAAAGCTAACTTTCATTGTATGTTTTTCAGTTGTCTCGGCATTATCTGCACAATTAAATCACCCAAAGGCTAGTCCGTTAACAACTACCAATCAAGAGGTTGGTTTAACTTTTATAAAAGTAGAATATTCACGACCAGCCGTTCGAGGGAGAAAAATATTCGGCGGTCTTGTACCCTATGGTCGTATTTGGCGCATGGGCGCGAATGCTTCAACCAAAATAACTTTTGAAAGCGACGTGACAATAATGGGCAATATACTTGCAAAAGGAACTTATGCTCTTTATGCTTTCCCAGAGGCCGAAGCATGGGAGATTGTTTTCCATAATAATCTAACACATTGGGGCGATGGCAGAAGAGATTATGATCCTAATGAAGATGCCCTTAGGATCAACGTTGTTCCAAGGGAAACAAATTCTTTTCAGGAGAATTTCTTAATCACATTTGATTCTATTGATCACAACAAACTAAATCTAATATTGCGTTGGGAAAGCACCGAAATCAATATTCCAATCAATGTTGATACCCATGGTCAAATGGAAGTTGAAATAGCTAAACAATTGGTTGATAAGCCCACTGCCCAAACCTACTATGAAGCTGCAAGATATTACCAAGAGCAGAACATCAAAAATGAAACAGCTCTAAAATATTTGGAATTAGCTATTGAAATGGGTGGTGACAACTATTACTTCCATCGTGTAAAGTCTTTAGTTGAAGCCGCTTTAGGAAATTACGAGTCCGCAATTTCATCTGCCCAAAAGTCCATGGAATTGGCTGCCCAAGAGGATAAAGATGAGTTTGTTCGTATGAATGATAAGAACATTGGATTGTGGAAAGACATGTTGCTTAAACATCATTAAATATCTAGTTAATTACTGCATTTATTTTACCCCAAAGCTCGTTGTCAAAACTAGATGGGCCCAATTGCATTTCTCCAGCACTATCCCCACAACGAATAATAACAAGGTCTTTGCTAGGTACAACATAAATCTTTTGGTCATTGGCGCCTAGGGCCGCAAACATGTCATCTGGGGCATTTGGCACAAGCGGACCAGGTAACGCTGCTGTTGAAGTGGTTGCAACAATGTTTTCTTTGCCATTTAACCACCATAAATATCCGTATGATTTATTAATGTCCTGTGATGTATTGGTCATTTCGTTAAAATAGGATTCGCTTACGATTGTTGAGCCATCCCATACCCCTTTGTTGTGCATCAATAGTCCAAAACGGGCCATACTTCGTGTATTGCTATTATATATATTTAAGCCTAAGGAGTTGGTCCAATTGCCGATCATTCCGATTTTATCGGAAATTCTGGTCTTGCAATACTCTTGAAAAGAGATACCCGAACTTTGGGTTATCATTTCCTGAAGAAGCATAAAAGCACCTTGATGATACGCCCAACTTGTACCCGCGTCCGTAGCGTATTCAAGACAGATTGGCAAGGTGCAGACCCAGGGGGCAAAATCACCTAAATGTGGAGTGAGTCCTGTAGTCATGGTTAAATGGTGTTTTACGCTAATCAAATCTTGTTTCTCGGTGTTCAATTGGCTCCAATTCGCACCTAAATAATCTGAAGTCTTGTTGTTGATATTAAGAATACCCTCATCTTGGGCAATACCCACAAATGTTGCTGTTAGGCTTTTCGCAGCTGAAAACCAGGTCCAATCTGTATTTTGATTATGACCATTGAAGTATTTTTCTACTACTATTCTTCCATTTTTAAGGATAATAAAGCCTTTGGTATTTGTAGACTGCAAATATTCATATAATTCTTCCTCATTTTCCGTGTTCCATTGTAATTGGCTTGATGTCACGGTTTCCCATGTATCTCCTTCTAATGGTGGAAAGTACATGCCAGAAGGTACTGGTATTTCATTCTCATTGTTGTCCGAATCATTACTGCAACCAATGATTAGGAAAAAAATAAGTGAAAGAAAAATGATTGATATAAATTTCATGTTATTAGGGATTTAGGGTTTGATAACAAAATCCATTTAAGGTTTAACGTAAAATCTTAAGAAATCGTCTTAAATCGTTATAAGTCCTAAGCCAAGTTGTATTTTTGCCTCCCATTAAAAAGCCATGCGAACAAAATCCCTTAAAAAGAACAAAATCAACGTAGTAACTTTAGGTTGCTCTAAAAACGTGTACGATTCGGAAGTACTCATGGGACAATTGCGTGCCAATGACAAAGAAGTAGTGCATGAGGAAGAAGGCAATGTTGTTGTAATCAATACCTGCGGATTTATTGCAAACGCCAAAGAGGAAAGTATAAATACCATTTTGGAATATGTTGAAAAGAAAGAAGCGGGAGTGGTTGATAAGGTTTTTGTTACGGGTTGTTTAAGTGAGCGCTACAAGCCCGACTTGCAAAAGGAAATTCCGAATGTAGATGAATACTTTGGAACTAGCGAATTACCCAATTTGTTAAAAGCACTTGGTGCGGATTATAAGCACGAATTGATTGGGGAAAGGTTAACTACAACACCCAAAAATTATGCTTATTTAAAAATTGCTGAGGGGTGTGATAGACCTTGTTCTTTTTGTGCAATCCCTTTAATGCGTGGGAAACATAAAAGTAAGCCAATTGAAGAATTGGTGATTGAATCAGAAAAATTGGCTGCAAAGGGTGTCAAAGAATTGATATTGATCGCCCAGGATTTGACGTATTACGGATTGGATCTATATAAAAAGAGAAATTTGGCTGAATTACTTCAAGAATTGGTCAAAATTGAAGGCATTGAATGGATTCGCTTACATTATGCCTTTCCCACTGGTTTTCCTATGGATGTTCTGGATATAATGAACAAAGAACCTAAAGTGTGCAATTATTTGGATATTCCCTTACAGCATATTTCAGATGAAATCTTGAAGAGTATGCGCCGAGGTACTACCCAAGAAAAAACCACCAAGTTGATTAAGGAATTTAGGTCTCATGTTCCAGATATGACCATCAGAACTACCTTGATTGTTGGTTATCCAGGTGAAACTGAGGAGCACTTTCAAACCCTTAAGAACTGGGTGGCCGATATGCGTTTTGAGCGATTGGGATGCTTTACCTATAGTCATGAGGAAAATACCCATGCCTTTAATTTAGTAGACGATGTTCCCGAAGAAGTAAAACAAGAACGTGCCAATGAGATCATGGAGCTTCAATCCCAGATTTCTTGGGAATTGAACCAGAATAAAATAGGTAAAACCTTCAGCTGCATCATAGACCGCAAAGAAGGTGATTATTTTGTGGGTAGAACTGAATATGATTCACCCGATGTGGACAATGAAGTGCTTATTGATGCTTCTAAATTTTACTTGAAGCAGGGCGAATTCGTCGATATCAAAATTATCGAGGCAGCTGATTTTGACCTCTATGGAGTGCCTATCAATTAGGTGAACATTCCGTGTTCTTTAAATTTTCTTGCAATTGCCTTGGCAAATAAGTTTCGATTGGGATTTTTTGTTAGTGACAATACTTCACATAGAAACTATATATCACTACAATCAAAAATAATTGTTTATTTTAGAGGGGTGTCCTATTGATTGGGATAATCTTTGGATTTATAAACCAACCCGCTAAAATGCACCCAATTGCTTCATTTGCTAGCCAGTTTCAAAGCTTAGGTTTTCAGTTAACTGGATTTCAGTCAACTTACAATCCCTTTTATTAATTTCATATGGCTGATTTAAGAATCGAAAAAATTGAGTTATTCAAAGTTCCTCCAAGATGGCTTTTTTTAAAGATTACCACGAGAAGTGGGATTTTTGGATGGGGAGAACCTGTTATTGAAGGGAAGGCGTCTACTGTTGAGGCCTGCGTAAATGAGCTTTCGAAATATATTATTGGTCGTTCGGCCACTGATATTGAGGATATTTGGCAGGTATTGTATAAAGGTGGTTTTTATAGAGGTGGCCCTATTTTAATGAGTGCAATTTCAGGTATCGACCAGGCTTTGTGGGATATAAAGGGAAAACATCTTGGAGTCCCCGTATATGATTTATTGGGTGGTCCTGTTCGCCAAAAAATGAAAATGTACTGTTGGATTGGTGGTGACCATCCGGAGGTTGTTCTGGAACAAGCCAAGCAAAAATTTGAACTAGGCTATAAAGCCGTGAAAATGAATGCTACGGGAACTTTCGAATGGATAGATTCCATAAAGAAAGTAAAAACGGTAGCAAACAATATCAAAATCTTAAGAGAAGAATTTGGGGATGATTTGGATATAGGATTGGATTTTCATGGTCGAGTGCATAAAGGAATGGTAAAACGATTAATTGACGAGTTGAGTCCATACAATCCTATGTTTATTGAGGAACCGGTATTGAGTGAAAACAATGAATCGCTTGATCATATCTATAATTATACGAGTATACCTATTGCTACCGGAGAGCGCATGTTTTCTAGATGGGATTTTAAGGAAATTTTACATCGTGGAGTAGTCGATATAATTCAACCAGATTTAAGTCATGCAGGGGGTATTTCAGAAGTGCGTAGAATAGCTGCCATGGCAGAGGCCTATGATGTCGCATTGGCACCTCATTGTCCTTTAGGCCCCATTTCCTTGGCTTCCGCTTTACACATGGATTTTGCCAGTTCAAATGCGTTTATACAGGAAAGCAGCCTTGGCATTCACTACAATAAAGGTTTTGATTTGTTGGATTATATGGCTAATCCAGAAATATTTAAAGTTGAGGATGGCTACATACCGTTAATCATAAAACCTGGGCTTGGTGTAGAAATCAATGAAGAAAAATTAAGAGAGGGACAAAAAATAGGACATGATTGGTCCAATCCTATTTGGAGAAATGTGGATGGCAGTTTTGCCGAGTGGTAATTTAAACAATAATAGTTTCTTATGATATATATAATAGCACTGATTATTGCCCTGACCTTGATTGTTGTAGGCATCGTAAAATGGAAAATTCATCCTTTTTTTGTATTACTTTTTGCTGCTATTGTTTATGGTTTTATTACCGGTATGCAAGTTTCCCAAATAGTTGATTCCATTAATTCTGGCTTTGGAAGTATTATGGGTAAAATAGGGTTGATCATATTCTTTGGAGTGGTAATTGGTACAATTCTTGAAAAATCTGGAGGCGCAATGGTCATAGCCACACGACTGTTGAAACTAATTGGTGAAAAGTCTATTCATTTGGCGATGATGGCAACCGGATACTTACTCTCTATTCCGGTATTTGCGGATAGCGCATTTATTATCATGAATTCATTGAACAAAGCATTGTCAGACAAGGCAAAAGTTGCATATGCAGGTACAACAGCCACCTTGGCTTTTGGGCTTATGGCAACACATGTAATGGTGCCGCCTACACCAGGACCAATTGCCGCAGCTGGCATTTTAGATGCCGAATTGGGTAGTGTAATATTGTGGGGTTTACTAGTAAGTATGGTGGCCTTGGTACCCTGTTACTTTTTTGCGACCAAAATAGCTTCAAGAATTCACATCCCCATTCATTTGGAAAAGACTGAAGACACCCTGCATAAGCCTAAGTTATGGATTTCCCTTTTGTCTATTGTGGTTCCCATTATTCTTATCGTAGTGAAATCCATAGCGGATTACCCAGGTATGAGTATGGGAGAATCATTTATTTATCCCATGATATCATTCTTGGGGTCACCTGTAATTGCGCTATTGATAGGGATCATTTTGGCTTTATTGATGCCCAAGAAACTGGATGAGAAAGTATATTCTGCAACGGGATGGTTGGGAGATGCTTTGAGAATTGCTGCCCCTATAATTTTAATTACAGGAGCCGGTGGAATTTTTGGAGCTATGCTGCAAAACTCAGGAATTGCAGATTTTATTGCCAATGGTTTTACTGATATTCAAATAGGGCTCTTTTTACCTTTTCTCTTGGCAGCATGTCTTAAGACCACACAAGGTTCTTCAACGGTAGCTTTGATTACAACAGCCTCTATTGTGGCTCCGATGCTTGTAGCCCTTGGCTTGGATGACCCTTTTTTAAGAACCATGACAGTGCTGGCCATAGGGGCTGGTTCTACTGTTGTTTCACATGCGAACGATAGTTTTTTTTGGGTGCTTACCCAATTAACGGGAATGGATGTAAAACAAGGAAACCAAATACAAACCGTCGGGACATTGATTTTTGGTACAAGTGCAATCCTCGTAATATTTGCTATAACACAAATCATTTAGTTTGATGAGGACCCTATTCATTTTAAGCTTCTTTATTTTGCTAGGATGCAAGAACGCTACTGAAAAGAAAATTAATACTGAGCAAGATCGATTTTCTATTGAAATCCTTGATGATGAGGCATTACAAATCATTTCACCTAATACTGAAATCAAAGAAATAGCAAGCGGTTTTGCATGGACGGAAGGTCCTTTGTGGATTGAGGAGGGAAACTATTTGTTGTTTTCAGATATACCTGCCAATAAAATATTCAAGATTGATTCGGATGGAAAAACTACCGAGTTTCTTGATCCGGCGGGTTATACTGGAGAAATCCCCCGCGATGGGGAAATGGGCTCTAATGGATTGCTCTTGAACCAAGATGGCGATTTGGTCTTGTTGCAACATGGTGACCGAAGGATCGCTAAAATGGATGCAACATTGGATAGTCCAAACCCTAAGTATATAACTTTGGCAGATAGTTATAAGGGCAAAAAATTCAATAGCCCAAATGATGGTATATTCGATAGCGAGGGTAATTTATATTTTACAGATCCACCGTATGGTTTGCAAGACGGAGTTAACGATCTAGAAAAGGAGTTGGATTTTCAAGGAGTATTTTGCCTAAAGACTTCTGGAGAACTTGTATTAGTGGATAAATTGACAAGGCCAAACGGGATAACATTCTCACATGATGGTTCAAAAATGTATGTCGCGGTTTCAGATCCAGAACATGCAGTATGGTATCGTTATGATGTTGTCGCTCCGGGGGAGGTTAAAAACAAAAGAATATTTTTCGACGCAACATATTTAGTAGGAAAGGAAGGACAACAGGGATTACCAGATGGTATGAAAATGCATAGTCAAGGATATCTCTTTGCAACGGGCCCAGGAGGTGTTTGGGTCTTTAATGAGAAAGGTACAACCATTGCCAGAATATTTACAGGGGAAGCAACTTCAAATTGTGCCTTCTCAAAAAACGAAAAAACATTTTTTATGACCGCGGACGATTTTGTCCTAAAGATGGACTTGAAATAGAAAAGTGTTTCGCTACATAAGGTTTCTTTGCCTTACTTCGGAACTAGAAACACTTTTCCACTTTTTACTGAGTCTATCTTAGCTTTTGTAAAATAAACCGGAAAGTACTTGTCATTCGCCCATTGATCGTACAAATTCTTGTAAAAGGGGCTTTCCGGATTACCTGATTGCCCCGGCGGATTGGAACCTACGGTATTATCCCAATCGTTTACATCTACAATGATCCTGAAAGTGGCGCCAGAGGTTTGACCATTGTTGCTGCCAGTAGAACCGGGAGTATGTTGATTGCCACCTCTAGGTATTAGCTCCGAATTGAATTTGGCATTCAATTCGGCATTAACTACTTGTCCTAATGGATGTTTTATTTGTACATGCTTATAATTCGCCTGCCCATATTTCCATGAATTCATATCGGAACCAAATTTGGCCTGAAGTCCCACTACTGCCGATTCAAAAGTTCCTAAGAGGTATTCATTCCTTTTTTTGTTTGGATTTTTTCCGAACTTTTTTTCAGGATTCAGAATCCAATCAAGTAATTTGGCCATCTGTAATTGCTCGATTAGTGTTTCAGCTTCTGAATCTGGAAAATATTCCAATAGTTTAGTCTGTAATTCTTTTTCCCAAGCAACATATATGCCCGCTGCGATGGAGTTTTTATCAAGTCTAAAATCCCAATCTTTAAATTGATCTTTGGCCAAGTTTGATAATTGATTGGCTGTGTTTAAATTTGTTACTAGGGGTACTAGCATTCTTGCAGGAATAGAAAGGTAATCAGTCTGTAATTGCTTCATATCTTCCATATTCAATTTCTTACCGGAACCAAGAACCTCATTGACCCGCATGCCACGATAAGGATCCGACCACCCAAACCCAATTGCATCCCATTCAGTGTAATCTTCAGGAATTACATTTTGATTAGCAGTGGCAATGAACCCCTTGGCAGGATTGTACAAACTGGGTTTTTGAATGATGGGAAGATAGCCATCCCATTCATAACGCCCGTCTCCTGGTACAGGTACCAAACCACTAAAATTTCTACGGATAGGGGCAATACCCACAGCTTGCCATCCAATATTTCCTTTGGAATCTGCCCAAATCATATTCTCCCCGGGGATATGGCTATAGTTACAGGCTTCTTTGAATTCTTCCCAAGTTTTGGCTTGATTCATCCTAAGGGATGCTAAATATGGAGAGCCCCCAGGTTCCAGCCAGGCGCATTTTACCGCATAAGCCTTGTTGTTGGCTAAGTCTACAAAAGTAACCGGTCCATGTCTTGTATATTTTAGCGCTACTTCTACATTCGCACTATCTTTTACAGCAATTTTTTCTTTGATTACTTTCAGGTCTTCCCATTCCCCATTGTATTTATATTGGTTCGGATTTTCGGGATTAAGGTCGTAGACATATAGGTCTTCCCCATCGGTTTCGAAAACGGTTAGACCCCATGCACCGTAATCATTATGCCCAATGGATATTCCGGGAATCTCAGGTTCCCCTCCGCCGATTACATTCCATCCTGGAGCGGATAAATGTACATAATATCGAAGTGAAGGTATTGCAAGTCTCCTGTGCGGGTCATTAGCCATATAGGTACGTCCGTTTTCGGACAAATTAGGGGAGGTAACCCAGTTATTGCTGCCAACGAAGAGTTTGTCCTTTTTAGGATTTTCAAGAGCAGCAGTACCATTGGTAATAGCTTCTTTGGTTTTCGATATGCGATATTTGGGAGCAATATCCTCTGGTTTAAATTTCAGAGGCTGGCGGTATGCATTGTACAATTCAAGGATATCATCTGATAAAAGATCGCCTTTGATAGAAGGGTCCAAATCAATTTTAGGATCTTTTGGATGAAACCAGAGATAATCCTTCACTTTTTGGGCTCCAACTTTTGCCACGGCCCGTCCGATATCAAGTTCTTCCGTAATGTTGCCTAAAAGCCCTTGGTGTCTCGAAATGATTACCTCCGATGTCCATTTTTGAGGTAAAATGTTCAGTGCTTTGAAAGTAATCGGAAGTAATTCAGGGTTCTGCAGTACCTCTTCTATATAGGCATTTACCCCATTCTTATAAGCTGTCAGAATCTCGATGCCATCAGGATGGTAATGCTTCATTTCGGTATTCATATCACCTCTGAACTTAAAAAGTCGTGTCCCGATATCACGTTTTAATTCGCGTTTTCCTAGAATTTCGGATACTGTTCCTGTGGCCTGACGTCGCCATATTTCAAATTGAAATAGCCGGTCCTTGGCGGCACAATACCCTTGTGCGAAAAAAAGGTCATGCTGATTATTGGCGTAGATATGATTGATCCCAACCTCGTCCCGTATTACTTCCACCGATTCTTTTAGACCATTAATTTTGATTGAATTGGTTGGCTCCGTTTTTTTCTTACAACCTAGAACAAGCAGTAAAAGCAATAAAATATAGGATAGTAACTTTAATGATGGGGCATTTTGTTTCATATTAAGGGTTTATCGATATCTGAAAGATACTAAAATTAGGAATTTGAATAAAAGTTTGTGGCTACACGGGTTTGGCCATTTCTTGTTTAAAGTTAAGTGAAATCGTCTTGGGGTTTAATTTGGATCGATATGAAGAAAAACAAGGTCTCTCAAATGGTATGAGAATGTAAGCCAATTGCCAAAATATATGCAAATGAGGCTATTTCAAACTATGCTTTTAATTCATATGTGAAAATATTGGTTTTAACTGTGTATGAGCATGATTTAAGAACTATAGCATAATTATAAAGAACATTAACATTTCATTTAGGTGCGTATTTCGATAATCAGTATATTTAAACAAATCATTTGCAATGTCTTCTACCAACCAGTGTAAAAATTGTGAGAAATCTTTTGATGACTCTTATGAGTATTGTCCATACTGCGGACAAGAAGTCGCGGACAATCTTACTTTTGGCGTATTGTTCAGTAATACCATTGATAACTACTTTTCGATCGACGCGCGATTTTTTAGGAGTTTCGGTACTCTGATGTTTAAACCAGGAGTTTTGGCAAGGCGTTTTGTAGATGGAAAACGTTTGAAATATCTGCATCCGGCGCAGTTCTATTTATTTTTCTCAGTAGTGTTCTTTTTTATTTTTTCATTTAATGTGCGAAAGGCCGATAATGAGGTAACTCAGGCGTTGAAAAAGGGTTTCAATGAAGAATTCACTATAGATATAGATTCATTGCAGTTAAAAAAAGATTCCTTAAACCTCGAGTTGGCAAAAAAAACAATTAAAGAAAACCCTGTTCTTATCGGTATATCCGATGAGGATTTGAGTGCACTGGATTCGGTAATCTCAGCTGAGCAAAATATGTCTGATGTATCATTTAGTGTTAAACGAGATGTTTTGGACTCGTTAATTGCCATTGATGCGACACAAGCAAGTAAGTTAAAGGCCATGGGTTTAGAGGAGGATGCAGGTGCCTTTACCCAAAAATTCTACAAACAAATGCTCAAATTCTATGAACAAAAAGGAGATGGGATTCTTAACACCCTGTATGACACTATTCCTATTGCCATGTTTTTTATGTTACCACTATTTGCTGTTTTATTGAAGCTGTTTTATTGGAAACGAGCAACGTTCGCACATCATATGGTCTTTAGTCTTTATTTTTTCACCTTTATTTTTACTTCGTTTTGCGTGTTGATTTTGGCCAACATGTTTATTGATATCCCCATTTGGTTTGAAGTACTTTTCTTTTTATCCTTTATTGTCTATTTATTGTTAGCCCTTCATAATTTTTACAAAAGTGGTTGGATTGGAGCTTTTTTTAAGGCAAATATTATTTCTTTCTTTTATATGCTGATTATTGTTCCCATTGCTATTTTTGGAATTATCATGGTTTCGTTTATGTTATATTAATTACTTAGATTATTGTTTGGGCCTAAATTAGTTTACCATAAACAAGGCATTGGCAAACAATAACTTGCCATTTTCCCAAAAACCTCTGAATAATGGGTTATCAACCATGTAAATAACCCGTCCAGAACCGTGGTTTTCTACTCCGAAAACCAATGTATTGGTTATTTTCTTTTGGGCTTCGCTACCAGCAAAACCAGCGAATGGTGTACTTTTGTCCCCTTCTAAATAAACCACAGAACCACTATCTAAATGTTCATAGGCTTCAGAACCTAGTTTTAAGGTGAAATATGTATCAGAATAGCCATAAGCCAAAGGATGGGTATTATCTACTCTGGTTTTAAAGATTGCCCCTGTAATCGACTTTTTAATAGACTCACGTTGGTTTTCATCAAATATTTGCAGGTTTTTAGAGGAGTCTTTGACTATTTCCTTTGTCTTAATTTTAAAACCATTTTCTCCCGTAAGTCCTTTTATAGCACCGCCCATGGCGATTAATTTCCCACCATTAGTGACCCAATCTTTTAATTCATTTAATTTATCCTTGTCAAGGAAACCTTTATAACCACGCCCGCCTGGTAAAATCAAAACATTATATTTTGAGAAATCCACGCGCTTCATGTAGTCAGAATCAATTACCGTAATTGGATAATTTAATTGCTGTTCGAAAAAGTGCCAAATTTCACCAAATCGTAAGGTAGAAGTAGGTTTGCCAGAGAGTACTGCGATTTTTGGATTGGGTATCATCTTTACATATCGGGATCCTAAGTCTTTGCCTGTATCAACAAAACCGGTTGTAGAGGCATTCAAAGTAATGGAATGTTTGGTTGTAATTTTATTTAAAGTCTTTAAAAAAACCGGATTGTTTTTATTATCACCCTTGGTAATGATTAAACTACCTCTTTCATATGAGTTACCCTCAAGGGTGAAAGGCTTAAAAGAATGCCGCACTTTTATCTTGTTTTGCAATAACTCCGCCAAAAATTTGGCATCCTTTAGACTTTTCCAATCGGTAATAAAGGCATAGGCATTTTTATCAAGTGTTTGAGTAGCAACTTTCTGGCCAAAATAAGGTTCACTTGAAACTAGACTTTGAGATGCCAATGCATCCAGACCATAAGCATAAGGTAACGACCAAGCGGTAATATCGTAAGTGACGGAATCACTTAATTTTGCGTTGGGCTCAAACAACACTTTTACCAATGTACTTTTTATTTGGTCCGTGGAAACCACTAAACTATTGTTTGTACTTCTTAAGCTGCCCATATTACCAGTATCATACTTAAATCCTTTTATAGTTGCAGCCTTACCTCTTCCATATTTAATTTCATGCTTATCTAGAAGTTGGGTTAACGCTACGATGTTATCTGCATTGCCATTCAAAACATAACTTTTGTACTTGTAATTTTTATTTTTATAGAATTTCTTGAATTCCTCATTCAATTTATTGGCGTTTTTTGCCGCTACTTCAACTGTTGATAATCCTGTAGTTTTATGATGCGCAATCCTATCATTCAAGGTCAATGTATCCCCAATACTAGTTATGATACCTAGTCCGGCCCTTCCACTGCCCCCTTGTTCGTAAGTCATTCCAATACCTCCATTGTAAATAGGGTACGTATCACCATAGCTGGGGTAAAGTAAGTCAAAAACCTCTTTGGTAAAATAAAACCAACCATTGGCATCAAAATACTTCGCATGGTTTTTACCGATTGTGGTTTGGAATTCCCGCTGAAAAGGGGTAATCACTTCATGATATGGCTCCGAAGCTGGGGCAAAATAATACGGGCTATCAACCCCTTGTTCATGAAAATCCACATGTACGTGGGGGATCCATTTGTTATAAACTTTCAATCGATTTTGACTTTCAATCTGTGTTAACCAGGCCCAATCCCTATTTAAATCGAACATATAATGATTACTTCTTCCGCTCCACCAGCCTTCATGGTGTTCCTTGCTATTGGGATCTAAATTGTTTGGTGCATTTTTATATTGGTTATACCAGTTAACATAGCGATCACGGCCATCGGGATTAATACATGGATCCATAATTACAACTGTTTTTTCCAGATAACTGCTTTTATTGGTTAACAATTCATAAATCGTCTGCATGGAAGCCTCTGTGCTTACGCTCTCATTTCCATGAACGTTATAGCTTAACCATACAATGGCTTTAGAGGCCGTACTTTCACCTGTTGTGCTTTTTAAATGCTCAGTTCTTATATTTTCTAGATTACTCATGTTATCGACAGAAGAAATATAAGCCAACAGCAAGGGTCTTCGTTCATTGGTTTTGCCGTATTCTTGCAACTGAACCCTGTCCGAGGCGTTCATGGCTAAATATTCATAATAATCCACTACTTTATGGTGCCTTGTGAATTGTGTACCTAGTTCATAGCCCAGAAATTCTGAGGGCGATTTTATATTTTGTGCCGAGGTGGTAATTGTAAAAACGACTGTGATTAAAAGTAATAATTGCTTCATTTTAGGCTCTTTGGATTGTAGCTGCCTAATTTAACGATTAATGGTGACAATTCAGTGCTACTTTCTATAAGGCACCAGCTTTCATGGATGATTGGTTAAAGTAATTAACGTATTTTTAGGAACAAGAAAATCCAAGTGTTATATATTTACCTTGATTTTTATAGTTTATATGGATATTGACTGTTTACCTTTTAAGCAAACTGGATATTTTTCCGATTTGATTTGTGATTATATTGATAACCAGGAAAGCCTGAATCCTTTTTATAATCGCTTTCCAAAAATTGAGAACTTTAAGGACCAGATTGAGGAAAAATCGGCTAATTATCCAGATGAAAACAGGTCAATTTTATATGATGCACTTCAAACACAGTATAAAGGGATATCAATCTCCAAAAAGACAAAAGGAAACCTATTACAGCTCAAGGAACCTATAACATTCACAGTTGTTACAGGGCATCAACTAAATTTATTCACGGGTCCGTTATATTTTCTTTACAAGATAATATCTACGATTAATCTTACGGTTCAATTAAAGAAAAGGTACCCAAAATTCAATTTTGTACCTGTCTATTGGATGGCTACTGAAGACCATGATTTTGACGAAATAAACTATTTCAATTTCAATGCTAAAAAAATTCAATGGAATAGGGAGGCGTCTGGGGGAGTTGGACGATTAAGTACAGATGGCCTACAGAAAATTTCTAAAGCGTTCGCGAATGAATTGGGGGCTGGTAAAAATGCTGAAATTCTTAATAGCTTATTTGAAAAAGCGTATGTTGAACACGATAATCTTACGAGTGCAACTCGATTTCTGGCCAATGAACTTTTTGGTGAATTAGGGCTTGTTATTATTGATGGCGACAATAAGGATTTGAAGAAATTATTGGTTCCATATGCCAAAAGGGATATTATTGAAAACACATCGTTTAATAAGGTTTCAGAAACAGTATCAAAATTATCAGAATTACCTGAAGGATATACTATTCAGGTCAACCCCCGGGAGATCAACTATTTTTATTTAAAGGAAGAACTTCGGGAACGTATTGTGATGAAAAACGGCAATTTTCATGTGAGTGACACAGAAATTAATTTTTCTAAAGATGAGTTGTTAAAAGAGCTCGAGAATCATCCTGAGCGATTTTCACCCAATGTCATCACACGTCCGCTTTATCAAGAGATCATCCTTCCCAATCTTTGTTATATTGGTGGTGGTGGTGAGCTGGCTTATTGGTTAGAATTAAAAAGTTCATTCAATGCAATGAATGTTGCCTACCCAATTTTATTGCCAAGAAACTCTGCACTTGTGGTGACCGAAAAACAAAAAAAGAAGTTGGAGAAAATGAATCTTTCGGTGGCCGATTTATTCTTAAAACAAAGCAGTTTAATCAATAAAAAGATTAGGAAAATCTCGAATATTGAAATTGACTTTTCTCCTCAGAAAACACTATTGACAGAGCAGTTCAAAACATTGTATGAAATTGCGTCACAAACCGATGAATCATTTATCGGTGCAGTAAAAGCACAGGAGATAAAGCAATTAAAAGGATTGGAAAATCTCGAAAAACGACTTCTCAAAGCGCAAAAAAGAAAGTTAAAGGATCATGTGGAACGAATGACCCAAATTCAGAATGAATTGTTTCCTGGACAATCTCTCCAAGAGCGAAATCTTAATTTTTCAGAGTTTTATCTTGAATATGGTGAAGCCTTGATCCCAATGCTCATGAAAGATCTACATCCTTTGAAAATGGAATTTTCAATACTACATCATTAGTCGAATTTTCAAGGCGAATTACTTCACAATCCTTTACTTTTGCACAAACGTTTTAATCAATGCACAACATAGATATTGAGCTGGTGGAAATGACTTTGGATGTCATGAAATATGCCATCAATCGAATTACGAATACCACTCCTGAACTGGGGCAGCCTAAAAAAGAAGAAGAACTTCGCAAGTTAGTGGGCGAAACGATTACCGCCAAAGGTATAGGTGGTGAACATGCCTTTCATTTGTTTAAGGATGTTTTGGTAAAAGCAACAGTACCTATTGATCACCCAAGACATTTAGCTTTTGTGCCAGCTTCGCCTACTCGGGCCGCCATAATGTTCGATTTGGTGACATCGGCATCAAGTATTCATGGTGCCTATTGGATGGAAGGTGCTGGTGGCATATTCTGTGAAAACGAGGCAATGAAGTGGTTGGTTTCCTTGACAGGATTGCCAGAAGGGGCATTTGGCGTGTTTACAAGTGGCGGTACGGCAGCCAATCTATCGGCAATGGTCACCGCACGGGAATATTGGCGAAGAAATCCTGATAATCTGAATAAAAAGGCATTGGTAATCACTTCTTCCGGAGCACATTCTTCGATAAAGGCAATGGCAAAGGTTATTGACGCCGATGTGCTTTTGGTTGAGACTGAAGACTTAATGACGGCAAAGGATCTTCAAAATAAAATAGATCGGTTAAATGCGGATCAACGCAAACGGCTTTTTGCGATAGTGGCTACTGGTGGAACTACCAATGCTGGCATTATTGATGATTTGGAGGGGATTGCACAAGTATGTGAACAAGAAAACCTTTGGTTTCATGTAGATGCCGCTTATGGTGGTGGGGCATTGGTTACAGATTCAGTTCGTCATTTGTTCAATGGCATTGAAAAAGCCGATAGCATAACCATTGATCCCCATAAATGGTTGTTTTCTCCTTATGACTGTGGCGCTGTGATATACAAAAACCCGGAATTAGCCAAGGCTGCCCATTCACAGGAAGGTTCCTACTTGGAAATTTTCAAGGATGAAGGTGCTAGAGGATTTAATCCAGCGGATTATCAAATTCAATTGACTAGAAGGGTTAGAGGACTTCCATTGTGGTTTTCTTTGGCCATGCATGGCACGGATCGGTACAAATGGGCTGTTGAGATGGGGATAAAATTGGCAAATTTGGCCGGAGAACTCATTGAAGACCGTGAACATTTGGAATTGGTTCGCGAACCTAGCCTTTCTTGTGTGTTGTTTCGGCGTAAAGGATGGTCACCGGACGATTATAGAAATTGGACGTATAAAAACCATAGAGATGGTTTTGCCCTGGTAACCCCTACCAAATGGATTATAAATGATAAGGCAGAAACAGTTGCACGGTTTTGTTTTATTAATCCCGATACCACCATTGAGGATATTGCAGCAATTTTAGAAACAATGTAGGAATATCTTAAGGCACTAGGTATTCACTTGTCCAGCCACTCTCGTCTTTAGAATACTTGATTTTGGTGTGCCCATTTTTCTTAAGTTTTAAGTACTCAATCCTAAAAGGGTCAATCTCTACAATAGAAAAATAATCCCCTTCCACAAGATATTCTAACGAATCTGGATCCCCCCCTATGGTACTTCCTGGCACCTCTTTAGTTATGTAGTCCTTTCTGGCTTCTGTTCCTACTTGCTCCCAGGATTTTTGAATCTGAAATTGATCATTGTTAATGCGTGCAATTCCTTCTATTCGGAGTTGAATTAGTTTCTTACGATGATAAAAGAGCAAACTTACCCTATTGTCCTCTTTTATGTGCAATACCTTTCTTGAGCGTTTGTCAGTAAAGAAAGTTAATTTCAGGTCATCTGAAACATTACGCAAAGCTACAAGTCTAAGTCTTGCGAATTTATCAACGCCTAAGGTGGCCAATGTAAAATATTTAAAATAGTGTCCTTTTTTAAAGGCTCCCTTTTTTAATTCCTGCTTTATTTTCTCAAAGATTTTATCGGGCATTTTATTTGTGCTTAATTAGATATAAAGATACATAATAGTTATGTCTTTAAGTCAATGATAGTGGTATTAAAAAGCGTTATTGGAGTTTTTTGGATGATCTAAGGAACTATGAAATTTATGTTGCAAATAAAAAAAAACTAAAAAAAAGGTAGGGTTATTTTATAGTTGATTGTTATATATACAAATTGCTATGAATTAGAAATTTAGATTTAGTTATTAATTAGTTCATGTGTTTAGGTTGGTTTTTTGATTTTGATTTAAAAAGCCTCGATGTAGGGTCGAGGCTTTTTCTTTTTTATATTAATTGTGCTAATTAATCTACATGTTATAGCCATTTTGAAAAGAAGTCCATAATGGATTCCTTAAATTCATAATGCAATTTTATATAATGTTTAAGATCGTCATATAGGGATCGTTTTTCGTACTGCAACTGACCATCAATGTTTTTATAATGATCCGCACTATGTAAATTCCCCAGTTTAGCACGACAGCGATGTAGTAATTTAACAATCGCAGCCCGTTCAATCATTATTTTATTCTGAAAGCTTTCAAGTTCTAATGAGGACTTTCCAATATCTTCTCTACTTGCAATTTCTTCTAGTTTTTGTTGAAACATATCCAATTCGGACATGTGAAATTTTAATTCCTTTTTCCAAATTTCCAAATTAAAGGTAAGGTCACTTGAATATACCGTTTCTGTCTGCATATTTTTTGGTTTTACATTTATATTTGATTAGTTAATATTTTATTTACATTGGCACAATCGCGACGGTAGAATAGCTCTGTTAACAACAATTCCAAATTATGTTTATGAGAATTATTGGCAGTAAACAAATAGTTTTACCAAAAGTGCCTTATGTCTTATAAAGATATGGATTTTCTTGTAAAATTCCTCGTGTTATGTGTAGCTTTTCCAGACTTTTTTGTACACAATTCCAATTTCGTTATAAAATTCATTTTCGTCTATCCACACCTATTATCAGGTCCTTGTTTATAAGTTTCGATATTCTTGAATAAATATACCTGAAAGACCCTTTCACAAATTTTGCATTTTACTATTTTTGCCCATGCAAAACAACGTTCTAATACTTGATTTCGGTTCGCAATACACACAACTCATCGCTAGAAGAGTTAGGGAATTGAATATTTACTGTGAAATTAAACCTTATAACAAAGTACCCGAAGATATGACGGCCTATAAAGCTGTAATACTATCAGGGTCCCCTTTTTCTGTTCGTACCGATGATGCTCCACATCCCGATCTGTCTCAGATTAAGGG
>CAZYQR010000019.1:0-19781 GCA_964649755.1 uncultured Maribacter sp.
CTTGCCAACCCCAGTTTTACCTGGGAAAGGGCAAATAATTTTAATGTAGGTCTTGATGGTATCGTATTGGATGGAAAATTAAGTTTTACACTAGAATACTTCTTGAATAAAAGGGACCAGATCTTGATTCAAAAAACGGGATCTACACCAGGGTCTTCGGGTATTGCCACCTTATTACCTCCGGTAAATGCGGGTGAGGTTGAAAATAAAGGATATGAATTTTCCTTTAATTATTATGGAGGGAACCAAGACAGTTTCAAATGGGATTTTGGTATTAATGGGGGCCAAGCAAAAAACGAAGTGATCTTCTTGGATGAGGTTCCGGGTGCTCCTCAATATCAACTACAAGAAGGAAAACCTATTGATTCGTATTTAGTGTACGAGGCAGATGGGGCTTTCTTGGACGAAGCTGCAATTGCAAGCAACACCTTGGATTATAGCGGAGTAACTCCTAATTTAAAGCCTGGGGACTTAAAGTTCAAGGACGTCAACGGGGATGGGGTCATTGATGGTGATGACCGTGTACGTTTGGAAGAAAGTGATACACCGACTTTTAACTATGGTGCTACCTTCAACGCTTCGTACAAGAATTTTGACCTATCCCTTCTTATGCAGGGAGCAACAGGAGCTTCTATCTTTATTAGAACGGAATCTGGGGATATCGGAAACTATTTGAAATATAGCCATGACAATAGATGGAGTATTAATAACCCGAGCAGTGTACACCCAAGGCTGGCCAGTAGGAACAATACCTACTATACAAACCCAGGCACTTTTGGAAATAACACCTATTATTTGTTCTCAAAAGACTATCTGCGTTTAAAAAACTTACAAATAGCTTATAATTTCCCTTTAAAAATGATTGAACAATTTGGTCTATCAAAATTTAGGGTATATGTAAGTGGTTCAAATTTAATTACTTTTGACAAACACAAAATTTATGACCCTGAAGCAACAGATACTGACGGTCAGTACTACCCACAGGCTAGAATTATCAATACAGGACTTAGTTTAACATTTTAAAAAAAAAACAGTTATGAAAAAAAGAAGATTATTAACATTTTGTTCGATGGTAGCGGTTGTCGTGCTGGCATCATGTAGCAATGACTTTTTAGACACTAAACCGCTAGATAAAGTGTCTTCGAATGCCACTTGGTCAGATGGTGCTTTATCGGAAGCCTTCGTATTTAATGTATATTCATTTTTGAACTACGGGGGGTTTGAGGAAGAGTCACTTGCTTCGCTAACAGACGAAGCTATGTTTACCCATTCAGGTAGGGGAATGAATGTGATCAATGAAGGCACATTAAGTGAAACCACGACCGGTAACGTTAATATTATTCCGCAGTGGGATGAACTCTTTTTAGCTCTTAGACAAGCCAATATTGCTATTAAGGAATTGCCGGAAGCAACTTTTGATAACGATGATTTGAAGAACAGATTATTGGGAGAAGCACATTTTTTACGTGCCTATTATCAAAGTCAAGTGGTACGCTATTATGGTGGTGCTCCAATTATTGACAGACCCTATGAACTTAATGAGGACTACGCTGTGGCCCGTAATACCTATTCCGAAAATGTGGACTATATGGTAGGTGATTTGAACATGTCAGCTTCTTTGCTTGATGGCGCACCCCAAACACCTGGTCGTGCAAACCAACTAAGTGCTTTGGCATTAAAATCACGGATATTACTCTATGCAGCCAGTGACCTTCGAGATGGTCCTACTGCCAGTGCTAAATCAACAGCACATAGCAGTTATGCCAATTTGGAATTGGTTGCCTATACTTCGGGTGACCGTATGGCACGCTGGAATGCGGCAAAATCAGCTGCTAAGGCCGTATTGGATGCTACCACGGGTTATAAATTTGAATTAGCTGCACCTGTGTCCGCTGAGGAAGGCCAAATGAACTATATGTCTATTGCATTGGGTGGTGGTAGTTCTGTCGGGGATGCCGCAGCCAGGGCCGAACTATTATTTGAACGGAGCCATACGCCATTATTTACTCGCGAAAGCGATTGGCCACTAGGCGGTATACATCAAGGGATTAACAATGGTCCTAATGGCTACCATAATTGGGCTGGTAATACGCCGATTCAACTATTGGTCGATGATTATGAAATGATGGACGGTTCTAAATTTGATTGGAACAATCCTGCACACGCCGCTGATCCGTATGCCAACCGCGATCCAAGACTCTATGCAACCGTATTATACGATGGCGCACCATGGAAGCCCCGTCCTTCGGATGTTGCCGGTATTGATCCCGTAGATCAAATACAAACAGGTGCCTACGATGATGGTTCCGGTGGTATCGTAAATGGAGTTGATACAAGAAAATCTGTAGTTGAGGACTGGAACGGAAGTAGAACCGGATATTATGTGCGAAAGTTCATAGATCCAGATCCAGCTTTGGTAGACAACCAATCAAGTGCCCAAGTAATTCCTTGGCCATTCATTAGATACACAGAGGTTGCATTAAATTATATTGAGGCTGCCATTGAAACTGGTGATGAAGGTGAAGCAATTAGCTGGCTCAATAAAATACGGTTTAGAGTAGGTCTACCTGCAGTTACAGATTCAGGTGATGCCCTTAGGGATCGTTATCGCAATGAGCGTAGGGTAGAATTGGCCTATGAAGAACATCGCTATCATGATGCCCGTCGTTGGATGATCGCACCAACAACTTTAGGCAGGGGTATTAAGATAATCATCCCAGAGGCGACCTTAAAAGCTGGGGCAAGCGCGAATGTGCCTTATGTACATGATAAAACAGTTTATGATTACAGCTATGCCCCTATCGACAATACAGAACTTGAGACAAGGACCTGGGTAGACAAAATGTACTTTATGCCCATAAGCCGTGATGAACTAAATCGTAACGATCAATTAACCCAAAATCCGGGATACAATTAAAAGCAACAATATCTAGATTTAAAAAAAAATCTATCCTATATAGGATAGATTTTTTTTTACATTTATAGTACATATGAACTACCCTTCCATTCCTTACAAATTTTTTTACTTTTCAATAGTGACGCTCCTTATAATTAGTTGTAAAAATGAAAAAAATATTGAAGTAAAAGCGGATATTTCTTCTTCACCCCCTTTGTTTACGTTAATGCCCAAAGAACAGACCAATATTCATTTTGAGAATACACTTACCGAAGGCTTAAATGCCAATGTACTGATGTACGAATACCTTTATAATGGTGGGGGTATTGCAACTGGTGATTTCAATGGCGATGAATTAGTGGATATTTATTTCACCTCAAATATGGGTGAAAATAAGTTATATATTAATCAGGGAGATTTTAAGTTTATTGATGCCACCGAAACTTCCAATATAGCAGGAAGGTCCGGTCCTTGGAAAACAGGTATTTCTGCTGCTGATGTAAACGGTGATAACAAACTAGATCTGTATTTATGTTATTCTGGTGCGCTACCTGCAGAAAAAAGAAAAAACCAATTGTTTATCAACAAAGGCAACGACACCAATAATATGCCTCTTTTTGAAGAAAAAGCCGAAGCTGTAGGCCTGGCGAGTCCTGCATTTAGTAATCAATCCTATTTCTTGGATTACGATCATGACAGTGATTTGGATATGATCTTATTGAATCACAATCCCAAATCAATTCCTGTGCTCAATGAAGTCAGTACCGCAAAATTTCTAAAAAAAGATGACCCGCTTCAAGGGGTGCGTTTGTTTGAACAGGATAAGGGCATTTTTAAAGATATCACAGTTAAAGCAGGAATAAGTGGTTCAGCATTGACTTATGGACTAGGAATCGGTATAAGTGATCTAAATAATGATGGTTGGGTAGATTTTTATGTGTCTAACGACTACACCGTTCCCGACTACTTATATATTAACAACAGAAATGGCACATTTACTAACCAACTTAAAGAAAGCATAGGCCATACAAGTCATTTCTCAATGGGTAACGATATATCCGACATTAATAATGACGGTTATCAGGACATTCTAACCCTAGACATGCTTCCTGAAGACAATCATAGGCAAAAATTATTATTGGCTCCAGATAACTATGAAAAATTTAATTTGAATCTTCGGACGGGGTTTCATTATCAGTATATGCGCAATATGCTACAACTCAATAATGGCAATGGTACTTTTAGTGAGATAGGGCAATTTTCTGGTATATCCAATACCGATTGGAGTTGGGTCGCCCTCATGGCCGATTATGACAATGACGGATGGAAAGACATTTTCGTAACCAATGGCTATTATCGGGATTATACCAATTTGGATTTCATTAACTATATGGAGAATTATGTGCAAACCAAAGGAAGGTTAAAAAGGGAAGATGTTCTTGAAATTATTAATCAGATGCCTTCTTCAAATTTGTCCAACTACCTATTTAAGAATCTTGGAGGCACCACTTTTGATAATGTCACCAAAGAATTAGGTCTTGATCAAACTGCAAATAGCAATGGGGCAGCCTACGCTGATCTGGATAATGATGGCGATCTGGATTTAATCGTCAATAACATAAATAAACCCGCTTTTATTTACAGAAATGAATCGCAAAAGGCAGCAAAGAACTATTTAAAGGTGAAACTCCAGGGAGAGAACAAAAACACTTCAGGTATTGGCTCTAGAGTCGTTATATACAACAATAACAGTAAACAAAGTTTAGAGCAAATACCAAATCGGGGGTATTTATCCACGGTTTCGAATATTTTGAATTTTGGATTAGGGCAAGAGCAAACAATAGATTCCTTGGTTATTGACTGGAATAGCGGCAAACGACAAGTACTATTAAATGTTAACGCAAACCAGTTGGTTACCCTAGAAGAAAAGAAGGCACAGGCAATAAAAAAAATAAAATCCAGTCCTACTTCAACATTCAGGGAGATTACACCGGCAATTTCATTTAATCATAAAAACGATGCTATTAACGATTTCAAACGACAACCCTTATTACTTAATCAACCGTCCCATTCTGGACCTTGTATGGCAAAAGGTGATGTAAATAATGATGGTTTGGAAGATATTTTCATTGGTGGGTCAAGTGGTCAAAGTGCTGCCCTTTTTGTTCAAAATAGTAATGGTAGTTTTAATCGAAAAAAAATCAGATCTTTTGATATTGACAAAATAAGCGAAGATTCAGATGCCACATTTTTTGACGCCAATAACGATGGTCATCAAGATTTATACGTAGTTAGTGGTGGCTATCACAACTTTAGTGAAAATGATAAACTATTACAAGACAGATTGTATTTGGGAGATGGACAAGGTGGCTTTTCAAAAACCGAAGCTGCGCTACCCAAAATGCTTACAAGTGCTAGCACTGTTACTGCAAATGATATAAACGGGGATGGCTTTTTGGATGTATTTGTTGGCGGAAGGATAATCCCTGGAAGATACCCAGAATCACCTAATAGTTATCTATTGATCAATGATGGCAAAGGCAATTTTACAAACCAAACTGATACAATAGCTCCAGAATTACAAAAAATAGGTATGGTCACCGACGCTGTTTGGGCAGATGTTAATAGTGACAAAACCCTAGACTTAATTGTTATTGGTGAATGGATGCCTATTTCAGTGTTTCTTAATAAAAATGGGAGGCTCGAAAATGCAACATCAACCTATTTTGAAGAGCCTTTAAAAGGTTTTTGGAATACGTTGCAGGTAAGTGACCTTAATAATGATGGTAAATTGGATATTATTGCGGGTAATATGGGCACGAATACACAATTTAAGGTATCCTCAGCTGAACCAGCAGCAATGTATTTTGACGATTTTGACAAGAATGGCTCTGTAGACCCCATTTTTACCTATTACATTCAGGGGAAAAGTTATCCTTATTTAACTCGGGATGAATTGTTGGGCCAATTAGCAACCCTACGCTCTCGTTTTACAAGTTATAAAGACTATGCTGATGCCACCATCGAAGATATATTCAGTGCCGAGCAACTAAACGAAGCAAATAAATTAACATCAAACCGAATGGAAACAACGCTTCTTCTGAGTTCATCAGAAATTGGATTTACCATTGCAACTTTACCTGAACAAGCACAATACTCTCCCATAAATGCTATTAATATCGGTGATTTCAACAAAGATGGAAACGACGATATTTTGCTTTTGGGAAATAACCACTTTTTTAAGTTGAGATTGGGCAAATTTGATGCAAATTACGGAACTTTGTTAGCGGGTAATGGCAAAGGTGAATTTATGTATGTTAATCAGATTGAATCTGGGTTGGATATTAGAGGCGCTGTCAAAAGCTCATTATTAATTGAAGATAAATTATTCTTGGGAATAAATAATAATTCCTTAAAAACATATCAATTTTCAAAATAAAGAATCTGACATGAGAATTATAAGTATCAGAAATCTTAGCTTCATTTTACTTTGCATATTCCTAACCAATTCAAGTTGTTCAAAAAAACAAATACCTGATATCTCCGAGCAAGATGTTGCCCTTAAATGGGCGAAAATGTCCCTGTTCGTTACCCAATATACACCGGCAAATTCTCCTACCTACGCTTCTAGGGCTTTTGGTTATATAGGTTTAACAATGTATGAATCTGTTGTTAACGGATTTGAATCACACAACTCATTGGCAGGGCAATTAAATGAATTAAATAACTTACCCAAGCCTGAAAATGGAAAATCCTATGATTGGGTTTTATCATTAAATGCCGCCCAAGCAGCTATTCTAAAGAATGTTTATATGCAAACTTCTGATGAGAATAAGCTTAGCATTGATTCTTTGGAGGGTGTGATTTACGACCATTTTAAAATGAATCATAAAGACAAAGAAACTGTGGAGCGCTCCGTTGCCTATGGGAAAGCCATCGCTGATGCCATATTTGATTGGTCAAAAACCGATGGAGGACATAGGGGTTATTTGTATAATTTCGATAAGAATATGGAGCATCCGAATAGACCTGGTTCTTGGAAACCTCCTTTATTTGCGCAATCATTCAGCCATTTACCTTTGCATCCGCACTGGGGCGAGAATAGAACTTTTTTAAAACAGAATGCGGGATTAACCACTCCCAAAATAATTCCATATGACACGCTGCCAGACTCTCCTTATTACAATGAGTTCTTGGAAGTATATGAGAAAGACCAAATTCTCACCCAAGAGGAAAAAGAAGCCGCCATATGGTGGGGTGATGATCCTGATGTTTCTTTTACCCCACCGGGACATTCATACTACATTGCAACCTTGGCCATTGAAAAAGAACAACCCTCAATGATAAAGTCTGCCGAGACCTATGCGAAAGTAAGCTTATCTGTGGCCGATGCTTTTATCAACTGTTGGAAATGGAAATATTATTTTTTCTCAGAACGACCCAATACCTATATCCCTAAGTATATTGACCAGGAATGGGAATCGTTTTGGCCAGACCCCCCATTTCCTTGTTTTCCGTCGGGCCACGCAATCCAAGCTGCCGCTGCCGCTGTCGCTTTGGAGGATGTTTATGGTGATACCATTGGTTTTATTGATAGGGCACATGAAAGTCGAGAACGCGATGAAGTTAGGGAAACCGACTTTGTAATAAGGTCATTCGATTCGTTTTGGGAAGCCGCAAAGGAAACCGCAGATTCCAGATTTTATGGTGGTATTCATACTACACAGGATAATACCGTTGGGCTGGAAGAAGGAACCAGAATTGCGCAAAATGTAATTGCTCTCAAATGGAAGAAAATTCAAGAATGAAATTAGCCCATAACCCTATTTCTTTTTATATTTTCTGTTTCATTTTCCACTATGGAATATGGGCCCAGACCACATTTACAGACATTACTGAACAAGCAGGTATTGATCACTATTTTCAAGTCTATGAAGGTACTTTCGGGGGTGGTGCTGCTGCTTTCGATATCAACAACGATGGTTTTGAAGACCTATACCTAACTAGTGGGACCAAAGAAGATGCCCTATACTTGAACAATGGTGATGGCACCTTTAAAAACATTTATAATCAATCTGGGGTTGATGTCACCAAAAACTATGTGACCCAAGGTGTGGTCAGTGCAGATGTAAACAGAGATGGGTGGAGGGACATTTTTGTAACTACTATAAATACAATAGATAGTACCAACGTCATCCCAAGGGCAAAAAACCTCCTCTTTTTAAACAATGGGGATATGACCTTTAGAGATGCGACCACTGAATATAAATTGGATCAATTCAATTCTTTTAGTACGGGTCCAAGTTTTGGGGATATTAATGCCGATGGTTACCCAGATTTATACATTGGAAACTATTTTCTTGAATTTGAGGGTACTTTGGGAGTTTTGAAAGATGCGACGATCGTTAGTGCACATCAAACAGCCAAAGGATATTTATTGCTAAATAAAGAGGGGGAATACTTTGAGAATGTTTATGAGGATTATGATTTGAACCATAGAGGATTTGGTTTCGGGGCACTCTTCACTGATTTTGACAATGATGGGGATCAAGACTTATTGGTAAACCATGATTTTGGTTATAAGGCTGTACCCAATTTTCTATATGAAAACAGATATCCAAGAAAATCTTTTAAAGATCTGAGTGAAGCGTATGCTATGGATCTTAAGGAAAATGCAATGGGTTCTGCCGTTGGCGACTATAACAACGATGGCCTTTTAGATTATTATATAACGAACATAAAGTTCAACCTGCTGATGGAAAACCAAGGGGTTGGTCAGCCTTTTGTGGACAGGGCGAAAGAACTGGGGGCATATATTTTCATGATTAGCTGGGGAGCCAATTTCGCGGATTTTGATCACGATGGCGATTTAGATCTCTTTGTCTCTAACGGAGATTTAAATCCGAATTGTACTCCAATGGGTAATTTCTATTTTGAGAATAACAATGCCATGTTCACTGAAAAAGGGCGAGTAACGGGTATAAATGATTCTGGTGTAGGGCGTGGATCAATTGTATTTGATATTGAAAATGATGGTGATTTGGACTTATTGGTTGTCAATCAAAAACCCGTTAAAGATTATCCCACAGCATCGGTCACTAAACTTTTTAGAAATGATAAACCGCATGGAAACTGGTTAAAAGTAGCACTTAAAGGAGAAAAGGCAGAAACCAATGGTATAGGTTCAAGAGTCGAAGTTGTGACCGGTGAGACTAAAATGATGCGCGAGATTGATGGTGGTGGATCTAGTCATTTATCCCAAAATACCGTTGTCGCACATTTTGGGCTGGGCAAGGCACAAAAAGTAGATTCTGTAATTGTAACTTGGGTTGGTGGTAAGAAACAGATCTTACTTGATCAAAACATAAATCAATTACTGACTATTACAGAAGTCGCGGATGAAAAACAACCCTATTGGTATGTTATACTCCCCGCTATACTTTTCATTCTATTCATCGTTTTTTATAGTAGAAAGAAAAGTAAGTCTAGCAAAATGGTTCGAAAAGAGTACTAAATTCATCCCAAAAATCGTTAAACCTCTCTCTTCATTAATCCTTCCCCGAATTTCCGAAGTACAGTTTTCTTGGTTTCCGATATATTCAACTGGTCAAGGACTTCAAATGCTTTTTGCGTATAGTTTTGAATTTCTAATTTTACTTGCTTTGCTGATCCTGTCGACAAGAAAACATCTTTAATCGTATTTACCTTGTCCTCAGGATCTTGGGGTTGAATGGAATATAAATCCAACAATCCTCTTTTTTGTTTCGAATCGCCTAATTTCAATGCCAATAAATATAATATGGTCTTTTTGTTTTCAATGATGTCCCCTCCTACTTGCTTTCCAAAGGTTTCTGGATCACCAAAAGCATCTAAATAGTCATCCTGCAATTGAAAGGCAATGCCCAAATTATTGCCAAATTCATAAATATGGTCTTGATCACTTGTTGTAGCTTGTGCAATAATCCCACCCATTTTCATTGCTGCACCGACAAGGACTGCGGTTTTATATTCAATCATTTTCAAATATTCTGGAATAGTTACATCATCACGTAATTCAAAATCGATATCATACTGTTGACCCTCACATACTTCCAAAGCGGTTTTACTGAATAATTGGGCCAATTTTCGAAAAGTTTCATTCGGGTAATTCTCAAATAGTTGATAGGCCATAATCAACATAGCGTCACCAGATAAAATTCCTGTGTTAATATCCCATTTTTCGTGTACAGTTTGTTTACCTCTTCGCAATGGAGCGTCATCCATGATATCATCATGGACTAAAGAAAAATTATGGAAAACCTCAATCGCAAGTGCAGCATCCATTGCTTTGGGGAATTCAGCACCAAAAACTTCCGCTGTCATTAACGTAAGAACGGGGCGCAAACGTTTTCCTCCCAATCCCAATATATAGGAAATAGGTTGATATAGATTAATGGGTTCTTTAGTATTTGTTTTCTGCTCTAGGTAAGAAACAAATTCGGTACGATAGTGCTCAATAGAATGCATTACTGCTTTTTTTTTCAAAAATACATTAAAGCATCAATTCATTGGCCATTGAATCAAATTATGGCAGATTTAATAGTGAGCAACTGCATTAATAAATAGCACACCCAACACATAATGTTAAAAAATTGTAAAACTTAGGAAACTTTTTAGGTTTTTAAAGTTTCCAACGTATATTTGCCTGCTTAATTGAATTGGACAGATGAAAGAAAAAATTCTACATAAGGCCACCGACTTATTTTTGAACCTAGGGTTCAAGAGTGTGACTATGGATGATTTGGCCCATGAACTGGGAATATCCAAAAAAACGATTTACACCCATTTTGCGAACAAGACCAAATTGGTAGAAGAATGTACAAAGCACTTGTTCTGTTCTATTTCTGAGGGCATTGGCCATATCTGTTCTTTAAATAAAAACCCAATTGAGGAGTTGTATGAAATTAAAAGGTTTGCCCTTTTACATTTAAAAAACGAAAAGGTTTCGCCACAATATCAGCTTCAGAAGTACTATCCTAAGATACATGCTAACCTTAAAAAGAAGCAATATGAAGTAATGCAGGATTGCGTGGTAGAGAATATAAATAAAGGAATCGAATTAGGTATCTACCGAGATAACTTGAATATCGATTTTGTTTCGAGAATATATTTTTCAGGGGTTACCAGTATTAAAGATCATCAACTTTTTCCTGTAACAAAGTTCCCAATTGTAAGTCTTATGCATGAATATTTAGAATACCATCTAAGAGGAATAATAACCCCTAAGGGACGACAAATACTAAATAAAATAATCAACTCAAATCAAGAATAGATGAGAATCCAGTTTTTATCACTCTTTATGTTATTGCTCTGTGCGGTGGGCCAATCCCAAGAGCAGCCTAACATCTTTTCATTGGATGAGGCAATTGCCTTTGCCTTGGAAAATAATTATAGTTCCATCAATGCAGAACGTGATATCGTTGATGCACAAAAGCAAAAATGGGAGATCATTGCAGATGGTTTGCCACAAATAAGTGGAGATATTAGTTATCAAAACCAGTTAAAACAACCGATATCATTAATTCCGGCAGAATTTTTCGGGGGAGAACCAGGAACGTTTCAACCTATTACTTTTGGGGAACCCCAACAGGCGTCTGCCACCGCAATAATTCGTCAACAAATTTTTGATGGGTCCTATATTGTAGGCGTGCAGGCGACAAAAACTTTTATACGCTATAGCGCCAATAATAAAGAGAAGACGGATTTGGAGGTAAGAAAGGCGGTCGTAGAGGCCTATGGAAATGTGCTTTTGGCGATTGAAAGTAGTGCGATTCTTGAAAAAGACTTGGTAAACTTGGAAAAAAATCTTTTTGAAACCACCAAAATTTATGAAAATGGATTGGGTGATGAAGAAAGTGTTGAACAATTACAAATTACATTGTCATCTTTAGAAACAAGATATAAGCATGCTATTAGATTAAAAGAAATAACAGTACAAATGTTGAATCTTATAATGGGATTGGATATAGAAACACCAACACAATTATCTGAGAGCTTGGATAATCTTACTTTAAAGCAAATAGACCTAAATTTATTAGATTCCCCTTTCTCAATGGAAAACAATGTAGATTATAAATTGGCTCTCAATTTAAACGAGCAAAGAGCATTGGAATTGAAACTGGCCAAGAGCCGGGCGCTTCCAACTTTAAATGCCTTTATTAACTACGGAAGTGCATCCTTTAGCGATTCTTTTAACTTTTTAAGTGGTACTCCAGATTGGTATAACTCTTCTATTATGGGATTTGATTTAAATATTCCAATTTTTAGTTCCTTAAAAAGAAGTGCAGGTACGCAAAGAGCAAAAATTGCGATTGAGATAGCCAAAACACAACTAACAGAAGCTGAAGAACAAATACGTTTACAGTTAGATCGTGCCAAAAGTGATTATTTGTTTGCCATAGAACTATATGAAACTTCAAAACAAAATCTGGGCTTGGCTGAGCGTATAGAAAACAAAAACCAAGTAAAATATTTTGAGGGTCTAGCTAGTAGTTTTGATCTACGTCAAGCGCAAACCCAATTATATTCAACCCAACAAGATTATTTACAATCCATGGTTGAGGTAATTAATACAAAGACGGCCCTTGAAACCATATTAAACAACTAATTCAAAGCAAAAGCGACAACTAAACATCATACAATGAAAAAGATTTTATATACAACTACAGTAGCCTTACTTCTCATGGCATGTGGATCCGAACAAGGCCAGTCTGTCGAAGATTTGATTGCTCAAGGAGATCTTGAAGCTTTAAGAGCCAAGAAAAGTGATATCTCTGAGCAACAAAAGGTATTAGTACTGGATGCCATAAAACTGGATTCTGTAATTGCCTTTTTAGACAATAATGAAAAGTTTCCGCTAGTAACTACAATAATAGTACAACAACAAAACTTTGTCCACTATCTTGAATTACAAGGTGTGGTTAAAACAAAACAAAACGTGCTTATATACCCAGAAATGCAAGGCACTTTACAGCGAGTATATGTAAAAGAAGGACAACGTGTAAGCAAGGGACAAATTTTGGCAACTATAGATGATGGCGGTTTGGGAAGTCAATTGGAACAATTGAAAACGCAAGCTGAACTGGCCAAAACCACATATGAAAGACAAAAACGATTGTGGGATCAAAAAATTGGATCTGAAATTCAGTATTTACAGGCCAAAAGCTATTTTGAAGCAGCTGAAAATGCGGTAAAACAACTACAAAGCCAGTTGGGTAAATCAACCATTAGGGCACCTTTTTCGGGAATCATTGATGACGTTATTAAAGACCAAGGTACAGTAGTAGCTCCGGGCCAGGCCTCAGAAATATTCAGGATCGTGAACTTATCTAACATGTATATTCAAGTAGATGTTCCCGAAACCTATTTAAGTGAAATAACCAAAGGGAAAGAAGCCAAGGTATATTTTCCTGTTTTAGGAGACACTATTGTTACGAAGATTCGAGAAACCGGTAATTTTATTAATCCTAGTAATAGATCGTTCAGTGTTGAAATTCCTGTGCCAAACAAGAATGGGACTATTAAGCCAAATCTAACGGCCAAGGTACGTCTTAATGATTATAGTAATAACAATGCAATTCTAATTCCACAAAGCATTATTTCAGAAAATGCCGAAGGTGAGCAATATGCCTATGTAACCTCAGAGCCTAATGCTGATAGTCAGGCCATTGTTACAAGAAGTATCATTTCTACAGGTAAAACACAGAGTGGTTATGTAGAAATCCTTTCTGGTATTATATCAGGTCAACAATTGATCAAAGAAGGCGCAAGAAGTGTAAAAGATGGCCAAAAAGTAAAAATATTAAACTAAAAGTTCCATGAGTAAGCAGCTAAAAAACGCCAATAAGGAATTTAAGTTATCATCCTGGGCAGTAGATAACCCATCAGTTATCTATGTAATGATAGGCATCTTTTTATATATCGGTCTCAAATCCTATTTTGCCATGCCCCGAGAAGATTTTCCTGAAATTGTGGAGACTAAGATTTATATCAGCACACCATATCCTGGAAATACAGCAGAAGATATAGAAAGGTTAATCACGGATCCACTGGAAGACAAGTTAAATAATGTGAGTAACGTTGTAGAGATTACATCCACATCACAAGAGGACTATTCAATTATCACAATTGAATTTGACGAGGAAATTACCGTTGAAGCTGCAAAACAAAAGGTTAAAGATGAGGTGGATGCCGAAAAAGCAAGTGAGGACTGGCCTACTTTCAATAATGCCAAAGTAGAACCCAACGTATTTGACCTTAATTTATCTGAGTCATTTCCGATAATGAATGTCAATTTTACCGGGGATTATCCTGTTGATAGGTTAAAAGAATATGCTGAATATTTAGAAGACTTAATTGAGGATTTACCTGAAGTAAAAGAGGTAGATATAAGGGGTGCCCAAGAAAAAGAGGTTGAAGTTGCTGTTGATATATATAAAATGATGGCGGCTAAGGTGAGCTTTCAAGACGTCATTAATGCTATTGGCAATGGGAACATGACCATGTCTGCAGGGAATTTGAAAAGTAGTGGTCAGCGACGCACCATTCGCATATTAGGTGAAATTGAAAATCCACAAGAACTTAATGATTTTGTGGTTAAAGCTGAAAATGGAGCTGTTTATCTAAAGGATATTGCAAAAGTAACCTTTGAAGAAGAGGACAAAAGCACCTATGCCCGTGAGTTTGGACAGAGCGTAGTGATGCTCGATATTAAAAAAAGAGCAGGTCGAAATGCTATTTCAGCTGCTGATCAGATTAAGGAAATTGTTGACGAGGCAAGAGCGAATTACTACCCTGCCGATTTAAAACTCACTATTGCCAATGATTCTTCTACAAGAACATTGAATCAAGTAGATGACCTCGTAAACAATATCATATTTGGTATTCTGCTAGTAGTAACGGTATTAATGTTTTTCTTGGGATTCAGAAATGCCTTGTTTGTAGGTTTTGCAATACCCATGTCAATGTTCATGTCGTTTATGATTTTATCCCTGTTAGGATATACTTTGAATACCATGATCCTGTTTGGGATGATCATGGGGCTGGGAATGCTCGTTGATAATGGTATTGTAGTGGTTGAGAACGTATACCGATTAATGGAACAAGAGGGCATGTCGCGCATAGAAGCCACTAAAAAAGGAATCGGCGAGATAGCCTTCCCAATCATTATCTCCACAGCTACGACGGTTGCGGCTTTTGTACCTCTAGGCCTTTGGCCAGGGATTTTTGGTCAGTTCATGATATATTTCCCTATCACGCTATCTGTAGTGTTGGGATCTTCCTTATTTGTGGCAATTTTTATGAACTCCATGTTAGTCTCACGATTTATGGAAATTGGGGAGAAAGAATTGACCTTTAAACAATTGATACGGATTAGTCTCATTCTAGGTGGCTTTGGCTTGTTCATTCTTATTTTCGGAGGGGCTGTTCGCGGTTTTGGTACTTTAATGATCCTAACGGCTGGAATGTTTTGGTTGTACAAGTTCATCATTAAAAAATCTGCCCTTCGGTTTCAAAAGAAAATTATGGTGCGTTTTGAGAATTGGTACGAAAAACAATTGAAGCAAGCACTCAGGGGTGGAAATGTTTATTGGTACTTCGGAATAACCGTTTTATTGCTTATCGGTACATTTATGGTATTTGGCATGTCATTGGGAAGTGGAAGAACAAAAGTTGAATTCTTCCCAGACAATACCCCTAATGAAATATATACCTACATCGAGTATCCTCAAGGGACTTCCATAGAAAAGACCAATGAACTCACAAATGCTATTGAAAAACGGGTTTATTCCGTAATAAATGAGGATAAATACAAAAAAGGTGATTTTAACTTTTTGGTTGAATCTGCCGTATCACAGGTGGGTGAAGGAGCCGGAAACCCATTTACAGATGGAGGTTCCGCAGCGGAAATGCCACATCGTGGGAAGATTACCGTTTCCATGAAAGAATACAAATATAGAGGAGGTAGAGATACTGAAGAACTTCGACAAAACATTCAGAATGCCTTAATCGACATTTACCCTGGTGTTGCTATATCTGTCGAAAAAGATGCGAACGGACCACCGGCAGGTTATGCTATAAATGTTGAGTTGAAAGGTAAGGATTATGATGAACTGATCAACACAGCTGAGAACATGCGAAACTTCATCAATAGCAAAAATATTGAAGGAATTGAGGAATTAAAGATCGATGTTAACAAGGATAAACCTTCCATGCAGGTAGTTGTCGATAGACAAAAAGCTGGTGAATTAGGAGTTTCTGTTGGTCAAGTAGGTAATCAATTAAGAAGATCATTATTTGGCGAAAAAGCAGGTGTCTATAAAAAATATGGCGAGGATTATGATATAAACGTTCGCTTTAATGAAGATTTGCGCTACAATACAAGTGCATTATTCAACCAAAACATCATTTTCAGGGACCAAGCAAGTGGCAAAATCAAGGAAATTCCAGTTTCAGCCGTTGCATCACAACGCAATACTTCTTCATTCAGCGCAATTAAACATCTCGATAATGAACGGGTGGTAACCGTTTACTCGGGATTAAAACCTGGAGGAAATGCAGCTTTGATCGTAGATCAAATTCAGGAAGAAATGAAAGAATTCAAAAACCTTCCCGAAAGTGTTAAAATTGATTATACCGGCCAAATTGAAGAGCAGAACAAACAGCAAAACTTTCTGGTTGGGGCCTTTTTCACTGGACTCGGATTAATTATGTTGATTCTGATTTTTCAATTCAGTGGAATATCAAAACCCATTATCATAATGATTGCCATCTTCCTTAGTTTTATTGGGGTATTTGGAGGTTTAATGATAACCGGTAAACCATTCGTAATCATGATGACCATGATGGGGATTATATCGCTGGCGGGAATCGTGGTGAATAATGGGGTTGTTCTTTTGGATTATACCCAAATTCTAATTGATCGTAAAATGCTTATGTTGGGGATGGGAGATGGCGATTTATTATCAAAGGAAGATGTAACAGAAACCATAGTAAAGGGTGGAAAGGCAAGATTGCGCCCCGTACTTCTTACAGCGATTACAACCGTATTGGGACTAATACCTCTTGCTATTGGTTTAAATATTGATTTCTTTTCCTTGTTTTCAGAGTTTAATCCAAAAATATATATTGGTGGTGACAATGTGATTTTTTGGGGACCTCTGGCATGGACAGTTATTTATGGTTTGATTGTTGCTACTTTCCTTACTTTGATTATAGTACCGGTCTTATTCAATATATCGTATCGGATGAAAATCAGAATTAAGAAATGGAGAAGTAAAGGCAATGTAAAAGCTGACACTGAAAAACTGGAAAAAGCCGCTTAATAATTCCCATCCAAAAACCGAAAAGAAGACATTTCCCTAATTTTTAGGGGAATGTCTTCTTTATTTGGCCAATACGTAGTAATACTTCTACAACCAAAATATGCACTGGTAAATCTATTCCGTGCTAAAACTGCTGCAAAATATAAAATGAGGTCATTTTTAAAATTTTCCATAGCAATGCTATGCCATATTTTATAAAATGCTATATTTTATTGCATTTTCGACACTCATAACGAAGTTCCAATACATAATTTGGGTTAAATTTGCCTTTTTAAAATAAGAACAATACATGTACAGAAGTCACAACTGTGGGGAATTAAGGGAATCACACATCAACAAACAAGTAACCTTGGCTGGTTGGATCCAAAAAACCAGGGATAAAGGTTTTGTTGTATGGGTAGATTTACGAGATCGTTATGGTATTACCCAATTGATATTTGATGAGGAAAGAAGCTCTAAGGAACTTTTGGAACAAGGTCGAAACTTAGGACGCGAATTTGTGGTTCAGGTAAAAGGCCTGGTCATTGAAAGAACTTCCAAAAATGCCAATATGGCTACAGGAAATATTGAAGTATTGGTTCAGGAACTTACAATCTTAAATACTTCTAAAACTCCGCCTTTTACGATTGAAGATCAGACTGATGGTGGAGAAGACCTTCGAATGAAATATCGCTATCTTGATATCAGAAGAAATCCGGTAAAGGAAAATCTGATTTTTAGGAGCAAAGTAACCATGGAGGTAAGGAAATATCTCTCGAACCATGGGTTCATTGAGGTCGAAACCCCATATTTAATAAAATCAACACCAGAAGGTGCTCGAGATTTTGTGGTGCCTAGTAGAATGAACAAAGGGCAATTTTACGCCTTACCCCAATCACCACAGACCTTTAAACAGCTTTTAATGGTTGGAGGTATGGACAAATACTTTCAGATTGTAAAGTGTTTTAGGGACGAGGATCTTCGTGCAGACAGGCAACCAGAATTTACACAGATAGATTGTGAAATGGCCTTTGTTGAACAAGAGGACATTTTAAATGCCTTTGAAGGATTGACGCGTCATCTTTTGAAAGAAATTAAAGGGGTTGAGACTACCAAATTTCCAAGAATGACTTATGATGAAGCCATGGCCAAATATGGTAATGACAAACCCGATATTCGTTTTGGGATGCAATTTGGCGAGTTGAACGCTGTTGCCCAACATAAAGAATTCAACGTATTCAATTCCGCAGAATTGGTTGTTGGAATAGCAGTACCCGGTGGTGCTTCCTATACCAGGAAAGAAATCGACGCATTGGTTGATTGGGTTCGTAGACCTCAAGTTGGTGCCAAAGGCATGGTTTATGTTAAATGCAACGAAGATGGCACTTTTAAATCATCGGTCGATAAGTTTTACGACCAAGAAGATCTTTCCAATTGGGCGAAAGCCACGGGTGCAGAGGCAGGTGACTTAATCTGTGTGTTATCTGGGGATGCAAATAAAACCAGGGGACAATTAAGTGCTTTACGTATGGAATTGGCCGAACGTCTTGGCCTAAGAAAAAACAATGAATTTGCGCCACTTTGGGTAGTGGACTTTCCTTTATTGGAACTTGATGAGGAAACTGGACGCTATCACGCCATGCACCACCCATTCACCTCTCCAAAACCTGGTCAGATGGAGCTATTGGAAACAGAGCCGGGCAAAGTTAAGGCCAACGCCTACGATTTGGTGTTGAATGGTAATGAAATAGGAGGTGGTTCAATTAGAATTCATGACAAGGAAATTCAAAGTACCATGTTCAAACATTTGGGCTTTACGCCAGAAGAGGCAAAAGCACAATTTGGCTTTTTAATGGATGCCTTTCAATATGGGGCTCCGCCTCACGGTGGAATCGCTTTTGGTTTGGACCGTTTGGTTTCAATCCTCGGGGGCCAAGAAACTATTCGGGATTTTATAGCCTTTCCAAAAAACAATAGTGGACGTGATGTAATGATAGATGCACCTGCTCCTATTGATGATGAACAACTTGATGAATTAAGTCTAAAATTGAACTTAAAAGACTAAATTTAAAATTCCGTCATTTTCGAAATTTTTTACTTACCAATGGCAGCACTAAAAAAATCTTGGTTTAACAAATTTTTAATTTGGCGGGTAAAGCATATTCCTCAAAGACAGTTTGTTTATATTCTTAGTATTTTGGTGGGGTTTACCTCTGGTATTGGCGCGGTTGTATTAAAGAACCTTACACATTTTTTTCAGCATTTGTTGGAGGGCAATATTGTGAAGTATTACCACAATGCCTTTTATTTTGTATTTCCCATCATTGGTTTAACCTTAGTTTATCTGATCATAAAATATGTAATTCGCAACAAGGTGAGCCATGGTATTCCTTCCACACTTTTTGCCATATCCAAGCATAAAGGAATTATGCGCAAGTACCAAATGTTCGGATCTATCTTAACAGCTCCTCTAACAGTCGGATTTGGGGGGTCTGTAGGTTTGGAAGGTCCTTCTGTGGCGACAGGAGCGGCCATAAGTTCCA